>DTYD01000126.1 GCA_012962055.1 Hadesarchaea archaeon | reverse complement strand
TTTTCGGTTTTGCCAACCGCAAAGCCAAAAAAGTACCAAATAACTGAATCTACGAGGCAGTTAGGCCACGTTTGGGGGTCTTTAGTCTATATACTTCATTCGGTGGGGCCCCTCCCCCAAAGTCATTTAACTACTTTCGCCAGCCCTTAAACGAGCAAAAAACCGGTGGAGGGAATCGATGAAAAATGAATTCAGTCTTTGGATCGGGGATGAAACTTTTAGTACGTCTCTCTGTCAAAAATCAGTGGAAAATCTGAAATCTCTGTGGACCGACGAAGAGGTAGCAACATTGATAACACCCTACTCAAGAGGTGAAAGAGAAGAATTAATTGCGAAACTCAAAAATAGAACATGGGGAGGAATTAAACGAAAAGCACGTGGGCTTGGATTAAAATTTTCTAGATCAAGGTGTTGGATTTCCAAGGAGGAATTGGAAAGAACATATAAGCTAAGTGGGTACCGTCAAGCTGCCGAATACTCAGGGGTGAGCAATTCTACGGTTTATAATTGGCTGAAGAAAAATGGTATTCCTCCATTTCGTAAAATAAATGAACCAAACCTCTCTCCATCAACTGATCTCCTTTATGTACTTGGAGTGGTGAAGGGAGACGGATTTACTACGGTCAGAAAAAGCCATTATGTCGCCGGGCTGGTCACAGTTTCAGTTAAGTTTGTTACCTCATTTGGGGTCGCTTTGCGAAATATCGGACTTCCACGGTTCTACTCATATACTATTTCATACCGGTCAAAAAAACAGACGGCATATCGTGTCGTGGTATCTTCAAAGATGTTCGTGGAATGGTATAGAAATCATAGAAATCTCAACGATGAAAATATAAAGAAAATGATTGGAGAAGACAAAGAGCTTGCAGCGGCTTTTGTGAGGGGGTTCTTCGAGTCAGATGGGTGTTTCTATCTAATAAAAGGCAAGTACCCGGCGGTAGAAATTGGAAACGCTAACTTTCAACTTCTGACGATTGTTAGAGACCTTATATTGCTTCTTGGGACCCCCATGAATTTTTGGTCGGGTAAAAAAGCGAGAAAAAGAAAACGGTTTTATCGTCTACACAAAGCTGGAAAAACCGTTTTGGATTTGATTGGCACAATAAAACCCTGTATCAAAGCCAGCCCGAGTAATCTAAGTAACCTTAAAGATAGCTAGGAGGGATACCAAAGTGCCAACCATAACTGTAAGTTACCGTGACCTCTGCAAGCTGCTCGGCAAGCGAGTGGAACAGGGGAAGTTGTGCGAGCGCCTCAGCATACTTGGGGTGGGGGCCGAGGCAGCGGGCGATGAGCTCAGGCTCGAGATCGCACACAACCGCCCGGACCTGCTTAGCCCGGAGGGCGTGGCGCGAGCGCTCAAAGGCTTCTTGGGTGTGGAGGTCGGATTGCCACGTTACAAGCTGAGTACGTCTAGGATAACGGTTGAGGTCGACCGGAGCGTCAGGTTCACTCGACCTTTCATCGCGGCCGGCGTTGTGACCGAGGTGAAGCTTACTGATGAGATTATTGAGTCGCTGATGCAGGTCCAGGAAAAACTCCACACATCGCTCTGTCGAAATCGGCGCAAAGGTTCAATAGGAGTCTACGACCTCGGCACCATCACGCCGCCCATTCGCTACACCACCACCTCACCTGATGGGATTCGCTTCGTCCCTCTAGATTTCGGTCGTGAACTGACCCCCGCCCAAGTCCTCCGCGAGCACCCGAAGGGAATTGAGTACGGTGCAATAATACAAAATTTGCCCCGATACCCGCTACTTGTCGACTCACGTGGGGTCGTGCTTTCAATGCCGCCGACCATCAACAGCGAGGATACGCGCGTCACAGAGAACACGAAAGGATTTTTCATCGACGTTACAGGCCAAGAAGAGCGCGTAGTGAATCAAGCATTAACTATCTTGATGACCGGACTTGCCGAGCGTGGTTTCGAGCTCAAGTCGGTCGCGATCAAGTACCCGGGCAGGCGAACTCGTGCTCCTGATCTCACCCCCATGAAATGGCGCCTGAGCGCGCGCAACGCAAATGAAACTATAGGACTCAAGCTAACGCCGAAGGAGATCGCTAAAATCGCTGAACGGATGCGTTACGGAGTGGCCAGAATAAAGGGCGATGTTCTGACGTTGCTTGCCCCGCCGTACCGAACCGACATCATGCATGAGGTGGATTTGATCGAGGACATTGCGATAGGCTACGGTTACGACCGCCTGGAGCCCACCCTGCCGAAGGTATTGACAACCGGGGGACGGTCCCCCATTGAGAAGATCAGCGGGAGAGTTAGGCGTGTCCTCACTGGACTGAGGTTCATGGAAGTGATGACCTACACCCTCACGAACCCCCGCGTGAACTTTGAACTGATGCGTACCAAAGGCGAAGCGGCAGAGATCGCGAATCCTGTGTCCGAAGAATACACGATAGTCAGAAACTCGCTGATACCATCGCTCCTCTCGGTGCTACAAGAAAACCGACGTAACCCGTTGCCCCAGAAAATCTTTGAGGTGGGCGATGTCGTGGTGCTGGACGAAAACGCCGAAACTGGGGCTAGAAACGTGAGACGCGCAGCGGCGGTGGTGGTGGGTGAAAAATTTGGGTTCACGTATGTCAAGGCCGTAGCCGAAGCTTTGTTACGTGAACTTGGCTTCACTTGGAAGGTTCGCGAGGCATGGCACCCAAGCTTCTTGGACGGCCGTGTCGCTGAACTTGTGATGGGGGATAAACGTCTGGGAACAGTGGGCGAACTGCATCCGGAAGTCATTCTCGGATTTGAGCTCGAACATCCGGTAGCAGTATTCGAAATAGATCTAGATTGACAAAAAATAAAATCATCTAACTTTCAAAGCGTATCTTCCAGGTTTAGTGATATTGAGACGCTTTGCTATCTCGGAGTTTTCTATCTCCCTTATCACGACATACCCGGTCCAATCGTCTGAGAGAGATGTTCCACCACAATTCGGACATCTGTCCTCCTCGGTAATGGAATTACAGTTACGGCAAGCTTTCTCGGTCAGGCCTTACCCCCCTTGCGG
The DNA here is from genome assembly GCA_012962055.1 of Hadesarchaea archaeon. Taxonomy (GTDB): domain Archaea; phylum Hadarchaeota; class Hadarchaeia; order Hadarchaeales; family Hadarchaeaceae; genus B75-G9. Next base: position 3,930 of record DTYD01000126.1, on the reverse strand, counting down.
GCCTCCTCAACCCACTCCAACTTTCCAAGACCAGGCTGCCTCATGGTCAGGCCTATCTTCCCGCTTTTCATGCCTCTCTTCAAGCTCACACTTACTATGCGTGCCAGAACCCTGTCTCCTTCTTTCAGAACCCGCTTCGACTCCTTACCGTAAAGAACACCTTTCTTTTTATCATAACCGACAAAATCGTCCATAACTTGGGAAACATGTACGAGTCCATCGATCGGCCCCAGACGAACGAACCCCCCAAACTCCACTATCTCAACAACCTCGCCAAGAACGACCTCGTTAACCTCTGGTTTGTAAACTAGTGCCTCAAAAATAACATCATGGTAGCTTGCACCATCGCCCATTATCACTCTGCCGGTGCCGACCTCCTTGAGTTCAGTGATCACTAAAATCGTTCCTACGTCTTTGTCGGTCGTCCCCTCGTAGTTCTTACGGAGAATATCCGTTATAGCTTCGTCCGTTGTCTCCGAAAATCTGTTGGGAGGTACTCGGACAGTGTCCTCAACGGTCACGATTTTATACATTATTTCACCCTGTTTTTGCAACTCCCATATTGGTGATTTCGAACGTATAATCTCCACGCTTCTGCATTAGAGCACCTTAGTTCCTTTCCTTTTAACTCTTTATGGATGACACCGGGGGGGCCTAGCTAATGATGCCTCCATCCAAAATACCCATCCGTTATCCTTTTTTTCACGCTAGAAGTAACGGTGCCGAAATCAGCGCTATCCAAGACATGAGTTTTATCAGGATGTTGATAGAAGGACCGGCTGTATCTTTGAAAGGATCCCCAACCGTATCACCTACCACCGCAGCTGTATGGGTTTTAGAACCTTTCCCGCCGAAGTGTCCCAACTCAACGTATTTTTTCGCATTATCCCAGGCCCCGCCCGCGTTTGCCATCAATAGGGCAAGAACCAAGCCAACCCCTATACTTCCAGCCAGGAAACCGCCCAGCGCAGCCTTGCCCAATATAAACCCAACAGCGAGCGGGATCACCAATGCCGAAGCACTTGGAACGATGAGTTCTTTTAGTGCCCCATGGGTAGCTATATCGATGCACCTTTTATAGTCTGGTTTCGCCTTTCCTTCCATCAAACCAGGGATCTCCCTGAATTGCCTCCGCACTTCTTTGACCATCCTAAACGCGTTTCTCCCCACAGCCAAGATGGTCAGAGCACAAAAGAGAGCGACGGTGGCGCCGCCTAAGAAGAATCCAGCTACGACAGTTGAATCCAGCAAGTTGAGTGTCTGAATATTTGCCATTTGCGGGGAAGCGTACGCTGCGAAAAGCGCTATTGCGGTCAACGCGGCAGAACCTATAGCAAAACCTTTGCATATCGCCTTTGTAGTGTTCCCGACCGAGTCGAGGGAATCCGTGGTCTTTCTGACCCTAGACGGCATTTTTGACTGTTCCACGATGCCGCCAGCATTGTCCACAATGGGCCCGTAAGCGTCCGACGCCACTATCACCCCAGTCACGGAGAGCATGCCAACGCCCGCGAGGCAGATGCCATAAAGTCCAGCCATCATGAACGAGATAATCACCGCCGCGGATATCCCCACGATCGGGAGCACTACGCTGAGCAACCCAACAGAGAAACCGGTGAGCATGTTTATCGCCGCGCCAGATTGAGCTGAGCGGGCGATGAATCGGGCCGGGCGATGTATTCGGTTCGTGAAGTAGTCCGAACTCAATCCCACCACCAACCCCGTCACGAGCCCAGACAGAACAGGGACAAATAGTGGCCATCCGGTCGCAAACCCAAACATGTATCCCGCTATGAAAAGAGAACCGATGGCTGTGATGGTGATAGCTGCTATACTCGCACTGTTCAAAGCGTAACTCAGATCCTTGCCTTTTTTCACCCTTACGAAAAATATGCTCAAAATCGAGGCACCGATGCCCGCTGCTGCTACCCACAACGGAAACACGACAGCTGCTGAACCATAAGTGGTCTGAACAGTGACTCCAACTATCATCGCAGCTATGATGCTCGCGACATAAGACTCGAAGAGATCGGCTCCCATCCCGGCGACATCACCAACATTATCTCCCACGTTGTCGGCTATGACCGCAGGATTTCTCGGGTCGTCCTCGGGAATCCCGGCTTCGAGTTTTCCGACTAGGTCCGCCCCGATATCTGCCGTCTTGGTGTAAATACCACCACCAACCCTGGCAAAAAGCGCAACGGCGCTGGCCCCGAATCCATAAGGCAAGATTAGCCCCGGCGACCCAAACCAAGTGTAAAAAAACAGTACGCCCAGCAAACCTATCCCAACTGCTGTCATTCCCATCACGAGACCACCACGGAAAGATATTTTCAATGCCTTGCTGACACCCCCGCGAGCTGCATTTGCCGTCCGGGAATTGGCCCTTATCGCGACATGCATGCCAACGAAACCAGCGAGGGTGGAGGAGAAGGCCCCTGCCAAAAATGTAACTGCTCCCCGCCACCCCCACCCCGGAATGAAAAGGAGAATGGCAGCGATGACCAATGCAAACGTCCATATGGTCATATATTGCCGTTTGAGATAAGCTGTGGCCCCTTCATGAATGGCCGCGGAAATTTCCCTCATACGTGGCGGGCCTTGGCTTTCTCTCAAAACCAAACGTGCCGAAACCGCCGCTACGACCAAAGCGATAAATCCTGTTATCGGGAGGAGGAGACTTAGATCCAATTGCTCACCCAATCTGACCGTCCAATGCTAGATGAGATTTTTGGCGTAAATAAATAACCGGAATACCTATGCACCGAAGCTCCTTTCGCAACGCGGAATCTGTGGTCCCAACCACGTATCGTTTTTTACCTGCCAATTTTAGGATACACTCATCTGCTTTTCCCTTCACACTCACTGTAGACCCTCGTTTGACCAGCAGCAAACCAACCCTCGCAGCCACTTTTTCTTCGGGCTTGCCACGTTCTGAAATTTGTCTGAGTTCTCGCACGACCGGACTCGGAATCAATAATTTACAAGGACGCTCGAGCAACCTTTCAAGTTCGTTCATGACGTCGATACCGAAAATTCCTGGAATCATCAGAAAACTTGTATCCACAATGACCTGCAAAAAAATTCCTCGTTCAAGTGATGATAGCATATCCGATCAAGCGCCATCTACCACCGACCCGGCGACTCAACGCTACGCGAGCACCTAGCTCAGCACATACTGGAATCTTCAGCTTCACGGTCGCTTTGTCTTTTCTAGCGCTTGTGATAGTCCCAACGGTTGCAGAGGTCCCGATGTTCATCATGAGCGGCTCCCCGGTCACCAAAGGTTTCACATCCAATTCTTTCTGGAGCCCGACTACCCGTTTCATCAAATGAACTTCCAGCTCTAACTTGTCAAGCACCTCTGGAAGAGTTCCCGGCGCCCCCAAGACCGAGCCAACGAGAGAGTCCCCCTTCGTCATGGATGGATCAAGCAAGGTCCCCACACCGACCAAACCACCTGGAAGTGCCTCCTTCAACGAGCTATCCATCGCGTGCAGGCTGACTGTCTTTGAGTTCAAGTGCTGCCATGTCGTTTTACCCTCCCGGCTAACCTTTATGCCCGGGCGAAGCTCTATGCCATCGCCAAGTTTGAGCTTACCTTGAAGCAGTACGCCTCCCAAGACTCCTCCCATAAGTTTTTCCGGCCTTGTTCCCGGACGGTTGACATCGAATGAACGGGCGACGTACATGCGCGGAGGTTTTGTGAGGTCCCGCCTGGGTGTTGGGATGTGCTCCTCAATTGCCTGAATCAGCCTGTCGGTATTAGCTCGATGAATGGCCGAGACAGGGATTATCGGAACATCTTCGGCGAAGGTGCCCGCGAGGAACTCCTTTATCTGATTATAGTTCTCGAGCACTTTTTCGCGGGGGACCAGCTCGATTTTGTTCTGAACCACGACCAGATTCCGCACCCCGATTATGTCTAGG
>DTYD01000125.1 GCA_012962055.1 Hadesarchaea archaeon | reverse complement strand
TCCTTCAAGATCATAATCGCAGGCGCTGATGTAGTCGGTGGCATCCTCAGCCAGCTCCTTGATTGCCTCGACGAAAACTTGGGTCCGCCTAGCCTTTCGGTCGGCCTTATAAATTGGTATCCAATCGATATCATAAACCGGGTAATCGCGCATCGATCTTAAATTTTTCAGGGCAAAAAGATGTCCGAGAGCTGGGACTACTACCATCTGTTTACCGTCACGCTCAAACTTGTAGTAGGACACGCCATCGAATTTTTCTTCTTTTGGGGTATTTTCTGCAAGAGCCGCTGCTATCTTAGCTGCAGCTGTTGGCTTTTCACAAACTATGAGTATCTTTGCCATTATACCAAGCTTATTTTGGATTTTAAGAGACAAAATTTTAACCCTGCCCGTAGTATATTAAATTGCAATGACGGGAGAAACCCGTGAGAATCGAGAACTGGCGTGATTCATGAGCGCCGGTGCATCATCACGGGAACACTCGAGCAGGCTCGCTGGACAAGTTGCGCCAAATTGGGTCCTCCTGAGAGCGATCGGCGGAAACACCTAGCGATGATTTGCGAGCCAACCCTGGCGCGCAACACGGCGGGCAGGCCCCCGAAAAAACCCGCTATCGAGGGTTAGCGGGCGAAGGACGTCGAAAAGACACTCAATGAAGTCCGCTGTTAGTTGTGTCGGGGACATCGGGGGCCAATTTCAAACTGTTTCAAGCCCGCCCTCAACGGTAAAAATTTTCACGTTTTTTAATCCCTTTCGCTTTACCCCATGTGCGAGCTTGAGAAGTTTTTCCCTACTAGGAGACGGGAGCCTCTGAAAACTTGGGTCTAAAGTATGCTGGTTTCTGAACTGCTGGAATCTCAAACAATCAGCGTCTTTAATATCATCGACGAGCTGCGCGACGATTTTTTCGTCATCGTTCAGCGTTGGCACAACCGTGGTTCGCACTTCGACCTCGGCCCGAGAGTCAATCGCGAGCTGTAGGCTCTCCTTGATCTTCTGGACTAACCTAGGTACACCAACCGAACCCGTGATTTTTTCGTAGAACTTCGGGTCGCTGAGGGGCGCTTTCACATCTATGGCGACAAGGTCGAGATGGGGCAGCAAACGTCTGAGCGCCTGAGAGTCGGTTGCATTTGTCTCAATTGCGCATTTTAGCCCAAGCCCATTCGCCGTCTTCAAGATCTCTAGACAGGCCTCAGGCTGTAGAAGGGGCTCTCCTCCCGTGATCACGATGGAGTCGATCATCGGCTTGAGCCCTTTTAGGTGCTCAATCGTGTCCTCAACCTCTGCTACCTTGCCCCCCCTTGGGTCGATGCCGTCCACGTTTTGGCACCACGGGCAGCAGAGGTTACATCCTTGAAAGAATACAATCGCAGCAAGCCCCCCGGGCCAGTCAACGGTCGATAAATCAGTGATGCCCATTAAGCGAAACTTCAATTAGATCTCCTCCGTGCCGACCTTTTCATCGTATTCGAGCCGCTCGCGGAATTCCTCCCGCTTTCCTACGTGCCAATTTTGGACAGGGCGGTAGTACCCTACTATTCGTGAGTAAACCTCTGCCGACTTCCCGCAGCGCGGACATTTGAAGTGCTCCCCTCGCAGATAACCATGATTCATGCAGATCGAATTTCCGCAGAATACTGGTTTCCCATTTCGCCTTACGTAAACTGTACTGTTGGGAACCTCTACACAATAAACGAAACCTTCGTAAGGAACTTCTTTCTTGTATCTCCCAACGTGGCAAACTCTTTTCGATTTAGTGAAATCTATCTGTAGCCCTCTGCTGACTATCGTTGCTCTCCTTCCAATCTTCAAAGCTATTTCTTGGAGGTCATCCAGTAACCTCTTCGACACACTTTTGGCTTCATCGCGGTAGGTAGAGCCATCGCCTTTTAAATACCAGTCCAGAAGGATTTTCAGCTTTTCTGCCGGAAGTTGCTTTATCTCTGTTGACACGAATTTCTCGGACCCACCGAACTGGTGGAGATATTCCCAAAGCTGTTTATTCACCGCGACGAATGAACTTAACTTATCGTAATATTTGAAGCTGGAAGGGAGCCTTTTCAAGAGATCCCTTATCTCCTT
>DTYD01000124.1 GCA_012962055.1 Hadesarchaea archaeon | reverse complement strand
GCCTTGGCCGTAGAACTTTTTGCAGAACCTGTTCGCTTGCGCATGTCCGGCGCGATTTAACACAATCACCACGATATTTCCCATCATCGTTTGGGTATATACCCAGAGACTTTACCCTGCGGTGCCATTCTTTTTTGTGGTCTCATGAGGATAGATCGCAAACAACGGAAGCTCGACGAGCTCATCAGGGAGCTCAAGGACAAGGAGTTTAAGTACGCCCCTCGCGAGGAGCGCGAGATCAACTGGTCGAGATACGACGAGGCCCAGCTCAACGAGATCAACGACATGCTCTTGATGATCAGGGACACTGTCGGCGAGGCGGCGATAAGGCTTCACATCAAGGGGGCAAAATTCGAAGGGCCGGGACGGCCTCCTTATCCGCCGGAGGATTTAGCGAAAGCGATCCTGATGCAGCAGTACTTCAGCGTGGCGAATCGAGGGGCAGCCGGGCTCGTACTCCTGTTTAAGGAGAAAATGGGGATAAAACACGCGTTTTCCTACAAGACCATTGAACGCGCCTACGACGACCCGCTGGTCACCCTTATCCTCAACGAGGTTTTCAAGATGACTCAAGAACCGGTAAAGGAACTGGAAAAGGACTTCTCCGCCGATGGGGCCGGTCTCCCGACCTCCATGAAGCAAAACTGGGAGCGTGATAAAGACGACGAGGATAAGCAGGCTGGCTACGAGAAGATGGTCGCGATGGTCGGCACGACCTACGGGCTCGTCTCAGCCGTCGAGTTCCCGGACAACCCCATGGCGCACGACCCACCGTTTTTCGATCCGCTGTTGCAGGAAACATCTGGCAGCTATTCCTCCATAGAACTTGTGTGTCTGGATGAGGCTTTCCTGTCGAGAGACGACTGCGACTTGATCGAGAAAGTCGGCGCGGTCCCGCGCATTTCCCTCAAAAGAGGAATCACCCTGAAGCGGAAGGGTAGCTGGGCGTGGGCCGAGATGCTGCTGGACTTCATAGAGGATCCCCAGCAGTGGTTGCACGACTACCACCTGCGCTCGATTTCCGAAACTGTGTTCTCAGTCTACAAGAGGGATTTTTGCACACCACTGCGAAAGCGCATCCTCCAACGGAGGAAGAAAGAAGCGTTCAGCAGGGTGTGTGATTACAACATGAAACGGCTGTGCTACTTGCGTTATCTAAGGGCTTGCCGTGCCTTGGAAAAACACTTAGCTTTTTGTCCCAAAGCCCCTTTTGCGTGGTTTATAGCCTATCCAATTTATGAAAGAAAGACTCTACGAGTTTGGGCCGCTTCTGAATGCCGCGCATCGAATTTCTGGTTAGAGTTTTTAGCTCAGCAAGCCACATGGCGATGTGAGACTTCAGCCTCTTGTTTTTCAGGTAGCTCCACACTTCCTCGTCGGGATCCAGCTCGGGGGAATATGGAGGGAGGTAGTAGAGCGCGAATGACTCCTTGCCGGTTTCCACGAACTGCTCCACCTTCCTAGCGATGTGTGGGTGGGCCCGATCCGTAACGATGATGATTTTTCTCCTCGGATGGTGCCTGCGTACTTTTTTAAGAAAATCGATAAACGTGTCCGCAGTGATGTGCCCCTTTTCGATTCGAAACAGCAGTCTGCCTTTGGGGCTTATGGCGGAGGACACGCAGAAGCTTCCCCTCTTCCCGGTCAGTTCCACGATCGCGGTTTTCCCTTTCTTCACCCACGTCTTACGGTAATCGCAAAATCAAGAGTGGTGCCATCGAGCAAATTAAAGAAGCTGTAGACGGCCGGGATCCAGTTACGAGAAATTTTGCCGTGAAGCTTGCCGCCAAGCACCCTGGAGAACGCTTGATAGAGTAGGTTTGCGAGATTTACGACTACGTTTATGAGCGATGGAAATACGTTTCGGATCCGGCGGGGAGGGACTATTACGCGTATGCCAGCGAAACGATACAGAATGGTTTTGCTGGTGATTGCGACGATTACTCGATTTTGATAGCCGCTTTGGTTGAGGCGATTGGTTTCAAGAGCAGGCTCTTGGTTGTCTCGAATTCAGAGGGACAGCACATGTGCCCCGAGGTTTACGTCGGACCGGAGAACGCGAAAACTAAGAGAGTTCTTGATCGTGTTCTGGAGCGGTACGGGATAGATAGAGTAAACTACCACGTGGACGGAAGAGGAAGGGTATGGCTGAACTTGGATTCAACGGTGGAATACCCTGGCGGACCTTTCCATCAGGGAAAAATTGTGGAGATAATTTATCCCTGACCGAGGGTTACGGACAAAAAGTCAAAGACCCGACCCACGCTCCGTCCAAGTCCTTCATCGCGGAGTTATTGGGAGATGGTTAGGCCCATCGCGGAGGAGAAACTCAAGGGTCGGAGTCATTCCCGATCCATCTAGAAACGGTTAAAGCCTTCTAAAACATGACCAGCATACGAACACTTGAGACTGGATTGGCGCCCAATTGTCAGCAAGTTTCCCCAGAGGGATATTCGGTCCCGATTGAATGCAAGCCCCAGCGTACCCGAGTCTAACGAGATGCGAAACCGTTACTCAATTCCGCCACGTTGATCGGCAAAAAATGCGTTTTTGCACGGACCCACCCCCATAGCTCTGGCAGGTCCCGGCGGGCCCGCCATCAAATTTTCAAAATTTTTATCAGTTGGGAGGCATTTTTGTACATCTGAAAGTTGTTGAACATCACGTAAACTTCGTCATGTTTCTCATCCAATTTTTTTACCTTTCCTGCAAGCCGCCTGATTTCGCCCATGGAGTAATCGTAGTTGTAATCGTGCTCTCGTGGATTCAATCCATGCAGTCTGATGTAAACAATTGAATGTTTGGAAAGTGGTTTTCTGCGCATGAGGTCGACAACATGTACCAAGTCAAGTTCGTTACACAGCTGTTCAATTTTTTCAGGGTTCTCGTCCCAATCTCCTCTCGGTTCCCACGCCAGCGCCAATTCACCCCGATCGATCTCGAGTAAAAATTTTCGCATATTTTCGATATTTTTCGGAACACATTTGAAATTGGGGGGGCATTGAATCACACACATTCTGGCACCCAATGCATCGCATATCTCTCTTGTGCGGATCCAGGCCTCGAAATTATCTTTGGTCGGACGTAACCAGCCCAGCTGTTTTCTCTTCAATTCTTCTGGTTTCCAACCCGAACGTCGCCATGTGGGACTATCCGGCAGGTGGGTAATCCCCTGCCAAGCTTTTATCACAAATTCAAATCCTTCAGGTGCCTCGACTTTCCAACGCTCGACAGTTTTAACCATTGGAAGCTTGTAAAATGTTTGCTGAACTTCTACAACTGAAAATTTCTTCTGATATCCTTTGAGACCACCCTTGTGAAATCCCCACCCACAACAACCGATTTTGAACATGAAGGGTCACCTGGGTCAGATGGTATAAAATAGAGCCAGTCCCGCGAGATAAAATACATAAAATGCTAGAAGAATCGCCCCTTGCCTTTTAGTTAACCTCTTTTGTCCGCACATAAACCACACCAGCAGTACCATGGAGAGCAGCATCATGGGATTACTAAACCAGAGAGCCTGAGCGTCGACCTGAAGAGGGAATCCTCGAGCTGTGCCCACAAGAGCCGCGCTACCGATAATTAATGCCGTGTTGAAAATATTTGAGCCCATGATGGTCCCAACCGAGATATCTGGCAGCTTTTTTCTGATCGATATTACAATTGTTGCCAGCTCTGGAAGTGAGGTCCCTATAGCAATTATTGTAAAACCAACTGCGGCTTCAGCTTCTAGAGGTGTCAATCCCGCTGCCACAAGAGCTGCCTGGGCAATCCCGGCGCCACCAAACACAAGCAACCACGATCCAACTAAAATACCGGCAGTTCCGACGACAAACAGCAAAAACAATTTTGGTAGCTTTCCACGTTTTTTGGGGATAAAATTCCTCAGGTTTTTTCTTCTCATCGCCTCTCGTTTTAAAATGAATCTTAAAAACAACGCAAAAATCGCCAGAAGGAGGAGTCCCTCTATTGGCCCGATAACGCTGTTGAACGACATCACAACAAGCGCTCCGCCGACGGCCAGCATGATCAACCCTTCACCAACCCCGCCCCTCCTGATCTGAGCCATGCCAAAAACTGCCGCGAGAGCCAGAATCAGAGCGATGTTGATGATATTGGACCCCACTACATTTCCATACGAGATCCCCACATGACCCAACCCTGACGCTAAAATAGCTGTGAAAAATTCTGGAGCCGAGGTGGCGAAAGCTATCAGCGTGAGCGCAATCATCGCTTGAGAAACGCCCAACGTACGGGCGATTCTGCACGCGGAGTCAACGAAAAGATCTCCGGCTTTGTGTATCAAAAGTATCGACGCCACTAACGCAAGAACGAATTCTATCACTTTTACCCCAAGTCAAGTCTGATACCGGCTGATATAAGTGAATGCTGACGCTAAATACCACGAACCTGTAATTTCTCGGTTTCTTTAAGGGTCTTTATGTCAATACCCCTCATAGGCTCCGGTAGGTTTTTGCACGCTTCCAAGACCATCTCGGGATCATCGTAATGCCTAGTTGCCTCCACAATGGCCTTTGCCATGCGTGGCGGATCTCTCGATTTGAAAATACCTGAACCGACGAAAACGCCGTCCACTCCGAGTTGCATTACCAGCGCACTGTCAGCGGGTCCGGCAATCCCACCCGCGGCAAACCACACCACGGGGAAACGTTGAAGTTTGGCCGTTTCTTCTATCAAATCAACTGGTACGTGATACTCGTGCACTTTTTCTTCAAATTCATCCCGCGACATTTCTGCAAGTTTCGCTATCTCCCGTTTTGTCAGCTTTATGTGGCGAACCGCTTCGACGATATTTCCGGTGCCCGCTTCACCCTTTGTTCGAATCATCGCGGCCCCCTCATCTATTCGTCGCAGCGCTTGACCCAAGTCATACGCACCGCAAACGAATGGAACTTTGAACATCCGTTTGTCCACATGAGCTTCCTCGTCTGCAACCGTGAGAACCTCACTTTCGTCTATCATGTCCACGCCGAGAGCCTCAAGCACCTGGGCCTCCGCGAAGTGACCTATCCGGCATTTGGCCATTACTGGGATAGTGACCGCGTTCATGATGGCCTCGATGACGGCCGGGTCCGCCATTCGTGCAACGCCTCCGGCCGCCCTGATGTCGGCTGGGACGGCTTGTAAAGCCATGACCGCTACCGCCCCTGCCTCTTCCGCTATTATGGCTTCCTCTGGGGTGGTTACATCCATGATCACTCCACCTTTCTGCATTTTGGCGAAGCCGCGCTTTAGCCTGTCAGACCCGGATACGAGTTTCATCCGACAACCTCAAACTACATTAATTGAAGGCGGCCCTATTAAAAAGTGGTGCCTTCAGTGCTACTTCGTCAAGGCCGGCGGGTGAAATGCGAGGTTTGTGAGAGGGAGACGACGGACACCTCGGCAACGCTCAGGGTGTGCGCTACCTGTGTCCGGGAGCGCTTCGAGGATGCCAGGCCGCACATCGAAAAGGCCCACGCACAAATCCGTGAACGCTACGGCCTGCCCGCAAAGGCCCCTAAGGGCCCGAAAGGGGTGTGGTGTGATGATTGTGGAAACGACTGCCGCATCCCGACGGGCCAGAAGGGTTTCTGCGGGGTCGTCGAGAACGTGGAGGGTAAACCTGTTCGAAGGTTTGGCACCCCCGAGCGCGGCCTGTTGACTTGGTACTACGATCCACTCCCCACCAACTGCGTCCCCGCCGAATTCTGCGCTGGATCGGGCGGGGCTGGATACCCAGATTGGTGTCGGACGCCAAGGGGAGACATCGGCTATAACAACCTCTCAATTTTCCTTGGAAGTTGCACCTACAGCTGTCTCTTTTGCCAGAATTTCAGCTTTCGCGAACTCACGGTCGAGGGGGAACCAACCACGAGCGCCGCAGAGCTAGCTAAAAGGGCCGACGAAAAAGTGGGGTGCGCTTGCTATTTCGGAGGCGACCCTGCCAGCCAGATGCCGTTCGTGACGGCCTCCGCCGAGCTCATGCGTGAGGCCGCCGAACGGGAAAAACGTGTTTTCCGGGTCTGTCTCGAGACAAACCTGAGTATGAACCTGTCCAGCCTGAAGCGGTTCGGGGAACTATCCATGGAGAGCGGTGGCGGTATTAAAGCAGACCTGAAATGCTGGTCGTCGGAAATCCTCTACGCGCTTTCTGGGGTCGAGCACCGCGCAGCTTTCGAAAACTTCAAGTGGCTCGGCAAACGTCACTCCGAGCGCCCCGAGGTACCGTTCGCGCGGGCCAGCACGCTGTTGGTACCTAGATATGTCAATGATGAGGAAATTCGAGCTCTCGCTTCATTCATCTCTGACATCGACCCGACCATTCCGTACTCGCTCCTCGCGTTCCACCCACTTTACTACATGGAGGACATGCCGTACACAGAGCGTGAGGACGCGGAGCGGTTCGTGAAAATATGTAAAGAGGAAGGGCTAGAAAAGGTCAGGATAGGGAATCCTTGGCTCCTTTCATAAGTTTTATTGATGGCCTACCCAAAATTTAATTGGTGTTTGGATGGTTGTCCATATCGCTGAATGTGTACTGGGCGTGTTTGCGTTCGACGACGAGGGACAGATGCTGGCGTTTGAGCCATTCCCCGAGAACCCGGCGGAAGTAGCTGGGAGAATTGTAAGTGTTCAAATGGGTACACCTACAAATGAGCATCGCGCGGTTATCCGCAGATTGGTAAACGATGGCTACCATGCCTTCGCTCTGGAGTCAGAACCACTTGCGGCCTGTTTCCAGAAAGAGCTTAAAAAAGTGAGACTCGAAGTTAGGGTACCAAATCGAGCTGGATCAATCGTTAGGAATAAACTTCGAAACACTGCAAAGGAGATCGGGTTTGAACAGGTGGACAAATTCGCTCGAGATATCAGTTTTATTCTGGCGCGCCACAAACTCCGCGCCGAGGCCACACAACGCGACAAGCTCATCATCAAATCTATAAGCATGCTCGACGAAATCGACAAATTTTCAAACATCCTTGCGGGACTGGTCCGCGAATGGTATTCGAATCACTTTCCGGAACTCGACCGTCTAATTCCCGACCACCACGCATATCTGAAACTTGTTACCCGAATTGGTTCACGCGATCGATTCACCCCTGTAAATATAAAAAACATTGTAGAACTACCGGAAAAAGATTTGGAGAACATCGCAGATGCGGCGCGAAATTCACTCGGCGCCCAATTCGACGAACTTGATTTAAAATCGCTTCAGAATTGTGCCCAAGAAATTCTCGATCTTTATGAACTTCGCGAACAAATTGCTGAATACATCGATGGATTAATGGTACAAGTGGCACCCAACCTCCGTGCAGTGGTCGGCGGTTCAATCGGCGCCAGACTTGTTTCACTCGCTGGTGGACTTGAGCAACTTGCTCGGCTACCCGCAAGCACAATCCAGGTGCTTGGGGCCGAAAAAGCCCTCTTCCGGGCGTTGAAGACGCGAGCGAGACCACCCAAGCATGG
>DTYD01000123.1 GCA_012962055.1 Hadesarchaea archaeon | reverse complement strand
GTTGGTTCAACCAACATGTCCACAAGCTTGACAAATTGATCGAATGGGATACCAATCGCAAGTTCGCTATCATTATGCCCCGCGATGCCTCTGGCCTCCCCGCAGAGTAGTGTCAGGTTGGGCTTTTTCTGCAAGTAGGGCAAAGCCGTGGCCTCCCCAGCTATCGCAGAGGCTTCGCATGTCATGTCCGCTTCGAGCCGTTTTCTGGTTGCACGGTACAACACTTGCACCACCCGCATCGCCCGGGCTGGGTCTGTTACCGTCACCACCACATCCGGTTCCGTATCTGTTTTCTCGAGGGGCGCAACAGAAACCGATTTCGTTCGCGCAGGTTTCACGCGAGGATAAATGTCCACGTACTTCGGCTCCGTAAATCCCAGAATAACTTTAGCGGTGAAATTGTTGAGGTCGTTCTCAAATATCAAATAGGACTCCCCCTTGTATGCGGCGCCACGTACAAACTCACAAAAAAAGTGATGGGGTCTTCGGCCGTTGCCCCCCGATCTCTTTATCGGATATTTTTATCGCGACAGGGCTACTTGGGAGCTGAAAAAACTTTCTGAACCTCCTTGAGAGCTCTTCGTTCTTCATCTACTCAACCTCTACCTCATAAGCACGGGCTATATCTTGGAAAGCGTCAGCGACCTTCTGAAGTTGCTCCTTGGTCAATCCGTAGGAATTGAGTTTTATCATCTTGGTCATCCCAGCGTGAACACCGGCGATTTTTTTCTTTTTGAGCTCCTCGTACAAGAAGAAACCTTTCCGTGAATGCTTCTTTGCGACCTTATGAAATGATGGAGTTTCGAAAGTGACAAGGGTGTGCTGTCTTGGGCGTTCTCCCAGCTGGTGAAAATCTTTGATACGTTCAAGTTCGTTTACCAACCATCTGATTTTCTCGACTTCCTCATCCCAATGTTTCACCCGTTCAACCACGTGGGGAAAACTCGCCATCAGTGTGGCGACGGGGGCCCCGAACACCGGTGGACAACCAAAAAGGTAAACGTCCTTCTTCAGGAATGCCCGACCGCTCCAGGGGCCTTTGATGGCAGATGTCCGGAATGTCTTTCCTGAGAATTCATAGGTCGTGGCGAGAATTCCAACGGGGCCGCTAGCGCCCCATGACTTGTGTCCGCTACAGATCAGGAAATCGACCCCAAGCTTCTTTCCATCAACGGGCATCACTCCAGCACTATATGCGGCGTTTAAGACGTACGGCACTCCGTACTCCCCGGCTATCTTCCCGACATCGGCGGCATCGGCTAGATTTCCGTATCGATAATCGACATGGGTGAGCAAAACCGCAGCTGGGAGTTCCCCGGTTTTCCGCCTGACCTCCTCTATTTTCGCCACGTAATCTTCGGTCTTTATCCTGAACTCTGGGTACCCGCCGTGAGGAACCTCGACTATTTTGAGACCGTTGACCTCGGCCGCGATGTACGTGGTGTAATGTGCGAGTGAGTCAATCACGATGGTATCACCCGACTCCGCTATGGACTTGAAAACAGCCTGCTTCGCGCCCCTAGCTCCTGGCGTGAACCGGACCTCATCCATGTTGAGGAACTTCGCGACATCGCCAGCAAAATCCAGAATTGGCGGCGTCTTTACCAAATCTACACGTCCTTCGATGCAAAGATCGCAGGTGCTGTACCCGTCGCCGAAGGAAATCAGGGCCTCTCTGGATTCGGGGGGCAAAACTCCGCCACGTTGGATAGGATGAATGTTGATCCATGTATCATCAACCACCCGCCGAAGGCCCCTGTATCTATCTAGATTTATTTTAGTCATCGGCCTGCCTCGAGAACAATTTATAAACATAACCTAAATACCTTCTTTGCAAAAGTATGGGGTGATGGACAAGATGGTGGAAGAACTTGCCGAAAGATTGCTCAAGCAACCCCCAACTACTGTGGTCGATCTGGTCATGACTGCTAAGGGGCTAAAAACGGGGGCAGAGATCCTCCGCAAAGAGAGGGACAAAGAGCTTGAAGACTTGATCGACGATATGAAGCTCGTATACAAGTGGGACAGGAGAAAATATCTTGTGACGCGCTTGAAGAGAGATATAACCAGACAGGGTGTGGACTCCGTCTCGCGTGGACGCTGGTTTGGAATTCCTGAATGTTGTATCCAGAACTACCAAAAAAAGGATAAAGAGGATCTCCGAAAGCAGCTTTCCCTGGAGGAGCTAAAGCTTCTCGAGATGGGCGAGAACGTTCCAGATGAGTTCTACCTTGGGTCTATGGGGTATCTCCCATGTAGTATGCGGTGTCAGGCCACCGTTGAGCGAGGTATAAAAGCGCGCGCAATTCTGGAGGGTATAGATCCGCGACTCTGGGCCAAGTTCCGCAACTTCCATATCAGGCGCAGGCTTGTGGAGTACGGCGGGGAGATCAAATCTTGGCGTGAAGCCAAATAGCGTTTACCGTCTATAACTGCTAGTAATGATAATACTTTTAAGTATAACCATAGAAATAGCAAGGCTCTAGGGGTGTGGCTAAAATGAGAAATGTTACAGGACTGCAGTGTCGGGAGTGTGGCGAGAGCTACCCCAAGCGACTCATTCATGCATGCGGTCTGTGTTTTGGGCCTCTCGATGTCGCTTATGATTATGCCGCTATCGCAAAGGAGGTGTCCAAGGAGTCCATCGCTTGTGGGCCCCCCACCCTCTGGCGCTATCGCAAGCTTCTACCGATCGAGCGAGACGAGTGCATTATAGATATCGGGGTCGGGTTCACCCCCCTCCTGAAAGCCGATAATCTTGCGCGTGAACTGAAATTAAAAAACATCCATGTGAAGAACGACTCAGTAAATCCAACTTTTTCTTTCAAGGACCGTCCTTCCAGCGTTGCGGTTTCCAAAGCCATCGAGTTCGGCTCGCCTGCGGTTGGTGCCGCCTCGACTGGTAATCTTTCTGGAGCCATGGCCGCGCACGCCGCAAAGGCCCGTCTTCCCTGTTTCATTTTCATCCCAGAAAAGCTTGAGATGTCGAAAGTAGCTCAGACGCTCGCTTACGGAGCCCATGTCATCGAGGTAACTGGAACTTACGACCAGGCAAACAGGCTGGCCACGGAGATAGCGTTAACGAGCAATATCGCCTTCGCAAACATTAACGTTCGCCCCTACTATGTTGAGGGTTCAAAGACGCTGGTGTTCGAGGTCTGTGAGCAGTTGGGATGGCGCGCGCCGGACCACATCATCGTTCCAGTAGCATCAGGAGCTTTACTTCATGCGGCGTGGCGTGGGCTAAAAGAACTCGAAGAAGTCGGACTCATAGACAAGTGGGATACACGGATTACAGCTGCTCAAGCTGAGGGCTGTTCCCCAGTGGTTCAGGCCCTCCTAAAAGGTGAGAATGAGATAACCCCAGTCGAAAAACCAGACACCACATGTAAATCACTTGCGATAGGTGACCCTGCGGATGGGTACTACGCCATCCAAGCTGTTCGTGCTACGAAGGGGACCGGACAGGCGCCCGATGACAAACAAATCTTAGATGGGATAAAACTTCTCGCTAAGACCGAAGGAGTCTTCACCGAACCAGCTGGCGGAACGGCCGTGGCAGCGCTCAAACAACTCGTGGAAGATGGCGAGGTTGAACGTGATGAAGAGGTAGTGCTTTACATAACGGGTAATGGACTTAAGACCCAAGAAAGCATCACGCCGGCGTTAGCAAAACCGTTTAAAATCAAGCCGACATTAGAGGATTTCAAACAACTGGTCGCCGAACTTCAAACTCCTGGAGTAAACTGGCTGGAGGGGGTGTAAAATGGTGAAGGTAAACGTGAAGTTTTCCGTGATGTTCAGGGACTCGGTAGGTGTGACGGCGACCACGGTAGATGTAGCCGGTGATACGGTAAAGGATCTCATCGACGCCTTGATTAATCAGTTCGGGCCTCAGTTCGGGGAAAGGGTCCTAGACGCCAAGACAGGCGGGTTGCGCAGGTTCGTTAACGTATTCTTCAACGGCAAAGACATCAGGAACCTTCAGGGACTTGACACGAAGCTGCAGGAGGGCGCCGAGGTGAGGCTCATCCCGGCGGTTGCGGGCGGCAGCGGGTTTCTCGGCTTTACCCAAGACCAAATCGTGCGCTACAGCCGGCAAATCATCCTGAAGGAGGTCGGCGGCAAGGGGCAGCGGAAGCTCCTGAACTCAAGGGTCTTGGTTGTAGGTGCCGGGGGTCTCGGCTCGCCCGTCTCCCTCTACCTTGCGGCCGCTGGTGTGAACAAGCTGGGCATAATTGATGGGGACAAAGTAGACCTCAGCAACCTCCAGCGACAGATTTTGCACTCCACCGAAGATATTGAGAGACCAAAGGTCGAATCCGCCAAGGAAACCCTAACAAAACTGAACCCGGATATCGAGGTCGTCACTTATAACGAGAGATTAAACCCTGAAAACGCAGCCACGGTGATCAAGAATTGGGACTTCGTAGTGGACGGTAGTGACAATTTTCCCACCAAATTCCTCGTGAATGACGCTTGTATCCTGGAAAATGTCCCGTTCTCCCACGGTGGCGTGTTACGCTTTGTAGGAATGACCACAACCATCCTGCCACATAAAGGCCCTTGCTATAGATGCTTAACACCTGAGGCCCCCCCACCCGGCATGATACCCACGTGTCAGGAAGCGGGTGTACTCGGGGCGGTTCCGGGGGTGATTGGAGCGGTTCAAGCAACCGAGGCTCTAAAATATCTGCTTGAGGCAGGGGAGTTACTGGTGGGGCGTGTCCTCTTTTTCGACGCTGCTGGAATGCGATTCGAGGAGTTTGAGCTCCAGCAAAACCCCAACTGTCCAGCGTGCGGCAAAAAGCCGCTCATAACGGGCCTTTCGAAGGTCGATTACGGGCATGTGTGCGGGGTGAGGTTCTGACGGTGAATTACAAGGTCGACCAAAAAATAGACATTCGTGGCGAAATTTGCCCGT
>DTYD01000122.1 GCA_012962055.1 Hadesarchaea archaeon | reverse complement strand
TCCTCGGGGGGAAAAAGAACCTGCGCGTGATGGAACTGGCCGGAAAGGTTAAAAACGAGCTGGAGCTCCGCCAAGTGTCCGGCGGGATGCTGGTGCAGAAAAGGGACGTTCTGCTCCTCCGTCCCGGAGGGGTGAAAGTCGTCACACAAAAGAAACCCTCGAAAAAAGAGATGGAGGACCTGATTTTCGCCTGGAAAGTGGCGAAACACGTAAAGTCAAACGCCATCGTGGTCGCGAAGGAAAAGCAGGCCATCGGGGTCGGGGCCGGGCAGATGAGCCGGGTTGAATCAACGGAAATCGCGATTAAAAAAGCCGGCGAGAGGGTGCGCGGAGCCGTGCTCGCCTCTGATGCCTTCATTCCATTCGCTGACTCCATCGACAAAGCGGCCGATGCGGGCATCACTTCGGTGATCCAGCCCGGCGGCTCGGTTCACGATGCGGAAGTTATCGAAGCGGCGAACAAACACGGTATCGCAATGGTGTTCACGGGAATAAGGCACTTCAAGCACTGAGCACCGGCCGGACCTACTTCATCCTTTCCGTGCTCTCGCTCGGAAGCAGGATATCGTGGGGCCTGGTCTCCTCCGCACCCGCCGCGGTGACCATGGCAAATCTCGCCTTCTCCCAGAGTTCATGGATGTTTTTGGCGCCCGCGTAACCCATCGACGCGCGCAAGCCAGCAACTAGTTCCTGAACAACGGTGCTCGCCTCTCCCTTGTACGGGACCCAGCCCTCGACGCCCTCCGCCAGGCCCTTTGCGGGCTGGCTGTAGCGGTCAAGGGAGTAACGTTTGACCATTGCTGAGGGACTGCCCATTCCACGGTACTGTTTGTAGTACCTGCCGCCGACCGCCATCACCGTGCCCGGAGCTTCTTTACACCTCGCGAAGAGGTTCCCGGACATCACCGCCGACGCTCCGGCCGCGAGGGCAACGGCGATATCTCCGGCGTTTTTCACGCCCCCGTCGGCGATTATAGGGAGGTCCGCCCCGTAGTCTGCAAGCGCGTCGGCCACTTTCGCAACCGCGTGGAGCGTCGGTGCCCCTGCCTTCATGGACTCCGTAGTTATGCAGATTGAACCCGAACCAACCCCCACCCTGAACCCTGCCACACCGTCGAGCTTTGTGACAGCATCCTCGGCCGCCCCGTATGTGCCAAGGTTGCCGACCACCACATCGGCGTTGACCCCTGACAAAATTTTCCTTGTCGCCTCGAAGACCCTCACGTTGTGAAAATGGGCCACATCTATTACCAGGATGTCCACGTGCCTGTCAAGTTTTTTGGCCCTCTCGAGGTCGAACGGCGAAACCGCAGCTGCGCAGAGAAGCTGCCCCTCACCATCACGGATGGCGCTCGGGTATTTGCCCCTGAGCGAGATGTCCTTGAAGGTGATCAGTCCTTTCAGCGCCCACAGCTTATCCACTATCGGCAGTTTTTCAATTCTATGCTGGTGCAGGATCTCCTTGGCTTTCTCAAAATCTATATCTTCCCCGGCTGTGATGACCTTCTTCGTCATCAGACTTTCGACCTTGAGGTTAAGGTCGGCGAACCTGACGTCCCTTCCTGTCAAAATTCCAACTAACTTTTTTCCATCCACGACAGGCAGGCCGGAAATGTTGTGCTTTTTCATCAGCTCAAGCGCTTCCGCAACGCTCTGGCCGGGAGCCACCGTGACCACGTCCCTGATCACCACGGCTTCCGCGCGCTTCACCTTCTTCGCCATCTCGAGCTGTTCTTCCACCGTACAGTTTCTGTGCAGGACCCCCAGCCCACCTTCTCGCGCAAGCGCTATCGCCATCTCGCTCTCGGTCACCGTATCCATTGGCGAGGAAACGAAGGGGATATTAAGGATGCAGTTTTTGGATACCCTGGATTTTATGTCCACATGGCCCGGCTCCGTCTCCGCCAGCCCGGGAAGCAGTATCACGTCCCGGAAGGTGAGCGCGGGCTCTATGGACTCAAGTTTTCGACCGAATCCCGGTTTTTGTCTGCATTTTTCTTTCAGACAATCCCCACTTTTTCTAAAAATAGTCCGAAGGGGTTTAAATAGGTTCAATTTGACGCACGGGGGTGGCAGGGGCGGTGCCCCCCGCAGAACCGGAACCAACGAACGCGGGGATTGACAACAGACGAGAAACGTGTTTAAACATCATAGACGACCAATTTAACGGTGTGGAGAAAATGCGGCTTCTCTTGAAACTGAGGGTTTTGAAGGATCAGGCATACGACTTGAAATACCACCACAAGCTCCAGGGATTCATCTACAGCCTGCTCGATGAAACACCCTACGTCAAATTGCACGATCGGCGAGGGTACAAATTCTTCTGCTTCTCGAACATCCTCCCGTCTGTGGATGCTACAACTGGAACCACACGGAGCCTGATCATTTCCTCTCCGGATGTAGGCCTGATA
>DTYD01000121.1 GCA_012962055.1 Hadesarchaea archaeon | reverse complement strand
TCCCATGTACACATCCCGGTGGACAGAATGACCGGTTTGCTTTTTTTGCAGATGTAATCGATCAACGGAAGGTTTGTGACATCAAATGAAGCTATCTTGAAACATGGGGTACCAAGTTCATCCAAAAAATCAACGCTTTTGAAATCAAACGGGGTCGCGTAAAAATCTATCCCTAACTTTTTAGCGAAGTTAAACAACCGTTGCCAATCCCCCTTTGATAGTTCCAGCTTTTTGCGATGCTCTCCGTAAGTTGGACCGAATGAATCGTACTTCTGGTACGGCCTATTTCTGAGCTCCTCGGTCATCAAACAGCTTATGTCCCTTTTCTGGAACTTGACGGCGTCCACCCCGCATTCCTCGGCTGCCTCGATCAGTTTCTTTGCTATTTCAAGTTGACCGTTGTGATTATTCCCTATCTCCGCCACGATGTAACATGGGTGACCGTCCCCCACGTATTTGCTTCCGATCTTAACCTCTTTCATCTAACGCACCTCTCAGGTATCCCTCTAAAAATGTATATGGTTATATGTGTTACTAGGGCGACAGGTCGGGCAGAAATAGGCAAAATTTTTAACTACACCACAAAGTAGGTTTTGGGGGTAACTTGCGGTGGTAGAAAAGAACAAACTGAACGAAATGTTCGGTCTAGATGGAAAGATAGCCATCGTCACCGGAGGCATGGGGCTATTAGGCAGAGAATTCGTGAAAACCCTGAAAGCCGCTGGATCGAAAGTGGCGATTTTTGATATAAACGTGGACAGATGCCCCAAGGAATTCGAACACGTGATAAAAGATGAAAACGTTGCGGTATACAGAGTAGACGTCACCTACAAAAAATCCGTAAAAAACGCGTTGAATGATATAATTAAAAAATGGGGGCGTCCAAACATTCTCGTCAATTCTGCTGCGATCGATGTTCCACCGGACTATACAAAAAAATCCATTTCATTTAAGGAGTACCCCGAGGGGATGCTAGATAAGATAATGGATGTTAACTTGAAGGGAACCTTTCTGTGTTCCCAGATAATCGGAGCATCCATGGCTGAAGAGGGGGGTAGCATTATAAACATCTCATCAATCTACGGGGAGGTCTCGCCAGATCAGAGGATATATGAAAAGAAAGGTAAGAAGGAGACCTTCATAAAACCAGTCTCGTACTGCATCAGCAAGGGGGCCATCTCGAACTTGACGCGATATCTAGCTACATACTGGGCGAAGAAAAACATCCGGGTAAATTGTCTCACCTTCGGGGGCGTGTTCAACAACCAAGATAGAGAATTCGTGGAAAACTATTCCTCCCGCGTCCCGATGGGAAGGATGGCCAGACGTGATGAGTACAATGGAGCAATCCTGTTTCTCGCTTCTGATGCCTCTTCCTACATGACGGGGGCCAACATAGTGATCGATGGTGGTTATACAGCTTGGTGAATCTTGGAGGTCTTGACGATGTCTAAAAGTTTCAAAAATTTTATCGACTCGAAATGGGTTGACTCAGTTTCGGGAAAGACCTTCTACAATATGAATCCTGCAAATAAGGATGAAATTTTGGGTGTCTTTCCGCTTTCTGATGCCCACGATATTGACCTCGCTGTCCAGGCCGCGGAAAAAGCGTTCAAGGAATGGTCCAGGGTAACTCCACCAATGAGAGGCAAAATCCTTTTCGAAGCTGGGAAGATAATGGCTAAGAAAAAAACCGAACTCGCCCAAACTCTCGTGAAAGAGGTAGGTAAAACTATGAAAGAAGCTTTGGGAGAAGTAAAAGCTGCAGTAGATATGCTGTATTTCATGGGGGGTGAAGGCAGAAGGTTGTATGGAGATACAACATACTCGGAACTGCCGAACCGTTTAGCGATAACCAAAAGGTATCCAATTGGTGTATGTGGCATCATCACGCCATGGAACTTTCCTCTTTCGTCGATCAGCTGGAAGGTTTCACCTGCCTTAATTTGCGGAAACACCGTAGTTCTGAAACCTGCGAGAGATACACCCGAAACGGCAAACAAATTTGTAGAGCTAATGCAAGAAGCCGGTTTGCCGAGGGGTGTTTTGAATTTAGTGCATGGGTCTGGTGAAGAAGCTGGAGAAGCCTTGGTCAAACACAAAGATGTCAACTTGATTTCGTTTACTGGTTCCAGTGCTGTGGGGAGGAAGATAGCTGCCTTATGTGGAGAAAGACTGGCAAAAGTTTCATTGGAACTCGGCGGCAAAAACGCCGTCATCGTGATGGAAGACTGCGATTTAGATCTTGCTGTTGACAGCGTTGTGCGGGGGGCATTTAGCGTGGCCGGAGAGCGATGTACAGCAACTAGTCGAGTTATTGTCCACCAAAGCATTTATGACAATTTCACCGAAAAACTGGCGGCCGAAACGAAGAAATTGAAAGTAGGGTCAGGAGAGGATGAATCCACAGACGTATGTCCCGTCATAAACGAAAAACAGCTCAACACAATTATGCGTTATGTAGAAATCGGAAAAAAAGAGGGCGCGAAGTTAATCCTTGGAGGGAATCGGTTAACACACGGTGTTTATTCTAGGGGATTCTACTTTGAACCAACAATTTTCGTAGATGTCCGTCCGGATATGGTGATTGCAAGAGAAGAGATCTTTGGCCCCGTGCTGGTGGTTTTCAAAGTCAACTCATTTGAGGAAGCGATAGAGGTCCATAATGCGACCGAATACGGTCTCTCCGGTTCCATATTCACTCGAAACGTGAACAGAGCTATGTCGGCCGTGGACCGAATGGAAACTGGTGTATGTTATGTTAATGCCCCCACATTTGGATCGGAAGTGCATCTCCCGTTCGGCGGTGTCAAAAAATCTGGAGGTGGTCACAGAGAAGTCGGAAAAGCTGCTCTGGAGGTATTCTCGGACTGGAAAACCATATATGTGGATTATAGCGGAGGTGTACAAAACGTCCAATTCCATAAGGACTGAAGAAAAGTTCTTTTTCGAGAAATCTGATTTTGATGGAATAAAAAGCTGCAAGTCATTGAAGTTGCATGAAAAACTCAACGTATTGGCCGACATGATAAGATGGAACGCCCTCACCAGCATAATGAGTGCCCGTTCTGGTCACATCGGCGCATCTTTCAGCGCGATAGAGTTCCTCACAGTTCTGTACCATCACATAATGAATGTCGATCCATCGCAACCCAAACGCAAAGACAGAGATATTTTCGTCATTTCTAAAGGCCATGCCGCGGCAGCACTTTACGCCGTTTTAGCGTCAAGAGGATTCATACCGACCCAAAGGTTAGCTACTTTCAGAAGGTTGGATGGTTTGGAGGGCCACGCCGAACTATCGGTGCCCGGTGTGGAAACCAACTCGGGCTCTCTGGGCATGGGGATCTCGAAAGCGAAAGGATTTGCTTGGGTGAACAAGTTGGATAATATAAAAGCTTCTGTATTTGTCATGATCGGGGACGGAGAATTGCAAGAGGGGCAGAATTGGGAAGCAATCCAATCTGCTGGTTTTTGGAAACTGGATAATTTGTACTTGATCATCGACAGAAACCGTGTCCAAACTGATATGGAAGTTGTTAAAATCTTAGACGTTTCGCCAATAGAAGTCAAATTGAAATCATTTGAATGGTACACTACAACCATCGATGGACATAATACAAAAGAGATTTTGCAGACAATCAAACGACTGGGGAAAATTAGGGGAAAACCAAAAGCGATTATCATCGACACCGTCAAGGGCAAAGGTGTTTCATTCATGGAACATCCACGAGCGCTGAAGGTCGGTAAGGGGTTTTATAAATGGCACGACAAACTTCCGAACAAAGAAGAATATACGTTAGCATGGAAAGAAATAGTTTCCAGAATCAAACGAAAAATCAGTAAATATAAAATTGATAAGTTTACTTTTCCTGCATTTCCAAGACATTTTGCTGAAGAAAAATCGTCACGGGTTGGAGAATCACTTTTAGAAATTTTTTCGAACATTCTCGTTGAAATCGGTAAAAAGCGAAAAGATGTTGTCGTGCTAGACGCCGATCTTGCCGAGTCATGCGGTTTAAGAAAATTTCAACACATATATCCAGAAAGATTCATCGAAGTCGGAATCGCTGAGCAGGACGCGGTCTCCATGGCCGGTGGGCTCGCTCTAGCGGGCAAATTACCAATCGTAAATACCTACGCTGCATTTTTGACTTCCAGAGCTAATGAGCAAATTTTTAACAATACATCCGAAGGCTCGAAAATCATCTACGTGGGACACTTAGCTGGCATTATCCCCGCAAAACCAGGGAAATCGCACCAAGGCATTAGAGATATCTCCCTTCTGAAAGCGATACCGAATATCTTGATATGTGAACCTTGTAATGGCTCAGAACTACATAAACTTATGAATTTCTTGGTTTTCGACGCCAAACAGGGTGGCTACATTCGATTGGAGCACTTAATTCCTAGAAGGACCATCAAACTACCGGCAGATTATAATGTTGAATCTGGCAAGGGAGTAACAATAGCCGATGGGTCTGATGCTATTGTTTTCGGATACGGTCCTTTATTAATATCTGAGGTACTTTTGGCGAGGGAGGAGCTGGAGAAAGAAGGTATTCGCATCAAAGTTGTGAATCTTCCTTGGCTAAATTGTGTAGATAAAAAATGGATTACTAAAGTTATCGGTGACTCAAAACATGTTTTTTGTGTGGAAAATCACTCTGCTACTGGTGGCCAATCCGAGGAAATTATGCGAGCGATAACAAGTGACAATCTTGAAAAAATTAACTTCCATACCATTGGTGTTCGAGGGTATGGCCGATCTGGTGAAGATGAAGAGATACTGAAATATTATGGTATAGATTCATTAAGCATTGCAAGTAGAATCAGGAAAGAGTTAAGATAGTTGGGAGGATGGTTTCCTGAAAATTACCAAAGTTGAAACGCTTCATTGCTATGCTGGCTGGAGACCTTGGTCCTTCATCAAAATCACCACTGATGAAGGCATAGTAGGATACAGTGAATGTACGGATTCTCATGGATCTCCACGAGGTATTACAGGATGCGTCAAGGATTTGGAACCTTTATTGTTAGAGCAGGACCCCGGGGCAGTGGAAAAACTGTACTGGGATATGTACAGAGCAACTCGTCAAAGCCCTGGAAGTATTATTCAAAAAGCCATTGGTGGTATCGAAAACGCGTTACTCGACATCAAGGCAAAGGCTTTAGGTATCCCAGTCTAT
>DTYD01000120.1 GCA_012962055.1 Hadesarchaea archaeon | reverse complement strand
GTCCCGTAGAGGGGTGCCATCCGCGAGCGGGCTATGCATTTCCGTGGGCTGGATCTGGGCTTGAGGGGACCGTGCGTGCAGTGGTGCTGAGAGCCGCGGCCGCTGGGGTGGCCGGAGCGTGGGGGGCCCGGAGAGGCCCGTTTTCGGATCGAGGGGTTTGGCCGCGCCAGGCAGGGGGGATGTGGTGGGTCCGGGCCGTGGCTCGGGGTGCCAAGGACTGGCCCCCGCCGGCTGCCGGCCAAGGAGTTTTATAGCTGGTAGTCTCATTACCAGCTACGGGGAAACGCGGCGGGCGCCCGGGCGGGCGGCACCCGACCGAGCCCCCGGGGGCACGGCGTGTTTTTGCTGAGGAACCGCAGCCCAGACGCGGATGGTACCGAATGTGTGGAAGTCGCCGAGAACCATGGGGTAGAGATGTACTCCCCGCTGAACGAGTCCCAGACTTTCGCCCGGGGCTTGGCCGAAGCTTCCTGGTGGGCACAGCAGGTGTTGCCCGGCCTGAGGAAGAGATATTCCAACAAACTCGTCCTTAGAACCCACGGGTCGTTTCCGGATAAAGTCGATTTAGATTTCAGAGGATACGACTACATCACCTCATGGGGCGCATGTGCGTGGCCTGAACATCTCGGACAGTATCGACTGAACCTGAAAGATCAAACAGATGACTTGGTGGCCTTCGTGAAAAGAGACGGGTGCGAAAATGGGTTTCTCCTGGACTTCGCTTATTTGGGGGGATCTTGGTATGAACCCTGTCCGAAAAACAGATATCTGACGAAAACATTCAGGTCCAAACCCTTCAAATGTTGTTTGAGGAAGGGTGGGGGAAGGTCGAGGGATTTTTCTTGCCAGTAGCGGTGGGCTGGAATTCCATGGGGCACCCGGCAGAAGATGTTGTCAGAGCGTGGTACGACGAAAATGATTCCCTCCTACCAAAACCAATTGACAAAATCTGGAAAAACTCGGACCTGCTCAAATTAGTCGAAAAGACACTATCGCCCACGGAAAGACCATTTTATCTCTGGACCTACACAAACGGGATCACTGCGGACAACCAGAATCCCGATTCCAACGGTTTGACGAGCGTAACTGAATGCGATGAATATGCGTACTCACACGAAGAAGAGGCCGATGCGTGGCTTAGAAAGAGGCATCGAGGGGTACAGCAGCAACTTTTTTGTAGAAAACTACATAGGTTGAAGTGCAGCGAATCAAATAGGGGATCAGGATGGTCGTGGATGTCGGACGGGTCTGTGTAAAGATTGCGGGACATGAAGCTGGCAGGCGGTGCGTCGTGGTAGAAATTGTGGACGACACTTTCGTGGTCGTGAGCGGGCCGGATGTAAAACGAAGGCGCTGCAATATCTCGCATCTCGAACCTACCGACAAAAAATTGGATATACCGAGGGGGGCCTCAGACGAAGAAGTGAAACGAGGCCTCGAGGCGGTTGGTCAGGCTGGTGTCGGAACTGGACAAGCTCCCCTCTGACGTCGAACGCGAAACGTTAATCAGGGCCCACGACACGACCGACCCGAACCACGGTTGTGAGCCCTCCGGGCGCTCGATCCTGGAACACCTGCGTTTGGGGATGGTCAATCTGGACAAACCGCCGGGGCCGACTTCTCATGAGGTTGTGGCTTGGATAAAACGTGCGCTCAAACTTCGTCGTGCCGGGCATGGCGGTACCCTGGACCCAAAAGTGAGCGGGGTGCTCCCGGTCGCGTTTGAAGACGCAACAAAAATCGTCCAGACACTGCTTCCGGCTGGCAAGGAGTATGTCTGCGTGATGCACCTGCACGGAAAAGTTCCCCTGCCCCGCCTGGAACAGGTTCTCCGGGAGTTTGAAGGTGAAATTTATCAGCGCCCGCCTTTACGTGCAGCTGTGAAAAGACAGTTGCGCATCCGGAAAATCTATTATATTGAACTACTCGAGCGTGAAGGTCGTGACGTGCTAACGCGCGTTGGGTGCGAAGCGGGGATGTATCTTCGGAAGCTTTGTTATGATGTTGGCCAAGCATTGGGATGCGGCGCCCACATGCGCGAGCTGCGGCGGACGCGAACTGGACCATTCAAGGAAGAAACCGCAGTAAAATTTCACGACCTCGCCGACGCATACGCGTTCTGGCAGGAAGAAGAAAAAGAAAATCAACTTCGTGAGATAGTGCTCCCCGTAGAAGCCGCAACACGACATCTACCGAAAATAGTCGTGCGGGATGGGGCGGTGGATGCCCTCTGCCACGGGGCGAGCTTGGCGGCACCCGGGGTGCTCACGGTCGACACTGCTATTTCCCCGGAAGACCTCACCGCTATTTTTACGTTAAAAGGTGAGCTCGTGAGCCTAGCTCGGGCAACCATGAGCTCTAAACAAATTTACGAGGCAGAGCACGGGATCGTAGCGAAACCCGAACGAGTGGTGATGTCGCCCGGAACTTACCCTAGAAAGTGGAAATGATTTTCGATTTTTAATACTCAGCGGAAGCGGATATATGGCATACAACTCAATTTTATTCTGTGCCGGGGTGGCGTAGCCAGGAAGCGCGCATGCTTGGAGAGCATGCGGTCCTCTGGACCTCAGGGGTTCAAATCCCCTCCCCGGCGCCATCTCTCGAACGGCTTAATAAGACGTCTCAACAAAAGTAGAAAAGGCTTGATTGAATGCCGGAGGAGTTCAAGCACATTGTGCGGATAGCTGGCAAGGATCTATCGGGTGGAAAGCAAGTTCAGATGGCGTTATCCGACCTAAAAGGCGTTAACATCAGCTATGCCCGAGCGGTGGCCTACGTGGCCAGCGTTGACCCGTTCACAAAGTTGGGGGAACTCAGCCAGCAGCAGATCGAACTGGTCGAAAAAATTCTAAAGAATCCGGCTGATCACGGGATTCCCGGCTGGATGCTGAACCGAAGAAAAGATTTCGAAACGGGCAGGGATCTCCATTTGGTGGGCACAGATGTAGACATCAGCGTGCGTTCGGACATCGGTAGGGAGCGACGCATCCGAAGTCGCCGCGGGATCCGCCACGAGCTAGGATTGCCCGTGCGGGGGCAGCGTACGCGTACCACAGGGAGGAAGGGCCTTGTGGTCGGTGTGAAACGCAAAGAAGTCCGGATACGTGAAGAAGCGGCGAAACCTGCACGGGGTAAACGCGAGAAGGCCGAAAGCAAGGAGGAAAAAGGGTGAAGCGCCAACGTAAAAAATATCTCAAACCCTCCCACCCTTGGGAAAAGGAACGTATGGACGCTGAGGATAAAACGTTACGTCAGTTTGGGCTCAGGCGTAAAAAGGAGATCTGGCGAACGCATACCCTCCTCAGGAATTTTAGACGGCAGGCGCGAAAACTGCTTGCGGCATCTGGGCCGCAGGCTGAACGCGAGACCAAACAACTGTTGAAGCGACTTCGAAAGCTTGGGCTTGTTGGCACCGAGGCGACGCTCGACGACGTGCTGGGATTAACTCTTGAAAAACTGCTCGAACGACGCCTGCAGACCATGGTGTGGCGAAAAGGTTTTGCTAAGACCTCAAGACAAGCGCGGCAACTCGTACTTCACGGCCACATCGCGGTGGGAAATAGAAAAGTCAACGTGCCAAGTTATCTTGTATCGGTTGACGAAGAACCGCTGATCGAGTATGTGGGGAGCGCACCGCCACAAAAGCCTCCCGAAGTCCCAGTTGCCCCGGTCCCCGAGCCGGCTCCCGAAGAAAAAGCGGAGATCCACGCGGGGAAAAGTGAGGAGACCGCTGGAAATCAATCGGAGGGAGAAGCGTGACCGACGGAAAATGGGGGGTAGCACACATTTACTCATCATTCAACAACACCATCGTCCACATAACCGACCTCACAGGAGCAGAGACTGTGGCCCGCTGCTCTGGAGGTATGATAGTGAAAGCGGATCGTGAAGAATCCTCCCCCTACGCAGCCATGCAGGCTGCCATGCGAGCGGCAGAAGAAGCTATGGATAAGGGATTCAGCGGTGTCCATATAAAAGTTCGTGCACCGGGTGGAAGCGGGTCAAAAACTCCCGGTCCCGGAGCGCAGGCGGCGATCCGGGCTTTAGCGCGCGCCGGGTTGAGGATCGGACGGATTGAGGACGCAACGCCAATCCCACACGACGGAACACGGAAACCTGGAGGTCGCAGAGGAAGAAGGATTTAAAACAACCAAATCCAACATCATCTAGCAGACGGTTTCGGTGATCCGATGCAACTCGAAATTCGAAAACTCGATGACGACGAAATGGAGTTTGTGCTCTCTGGGTCTAACCCTGCTTTTGCGAACTCTCTCCGACGTGTGGCCATGCGTGAAGTGCCAATTATGGCCATAGATGAAGTCGAGTTCAAGACCAACGATTCTGCCATGTATGATGAAATAATAGCACACCGACTTGCCCTTGTACCACTGCGAACTCCCATCAAAGGTTACAATCTCCCAACCGAATGCAGTTGCCAGGAAGGACGTTGCCCCAAATGCGGTGTTGAACTTACGCTCAAAAAGGAGGGACCAACCACCGTCACCAGCGGCGACCTGAAATCGTCTGACGATGAAGTAAAACCCGTAAGCGACTCGATTCCCATAACCAGACTTGGCAGGGGGCAGAAGTTGGAACTGACCGCAATCGCACGTTTGGGGCTGGGCAAAGAACACACAAAATGGCAACCCGGGATCGTCACATACAAATACATGCCGGTGCTTGAGTTCGATGAAAAAACTTGTAATGCTTGTGGTGAATGCGTCAAGGCCTGTCCCAAAAACATCCTGGAGGTCGTGAACGATAAAATTATGGTAAAGGACCCGACACTCTGTACCCTGTGCAAAGCGTGCATTGAAGCCTGCTCAAACGACGCGGTGAAAGTAAGTGGGGACTCAACGAAGTTCATCTTTCGTGCCGAGTCGTCTGGCGCGCTTTCTCCAGATCAACTTATTTTACAGGCGACAAAAGTGCTCGAGGACAAATTTGAAGAGTTCTCCAAGTTAGCGAACAAACTCTGACCGTCTGCTGAAACGCACTTTTACAACTTAATTTTTTGATGAAACGAAAAATTAAAGATAACCCCTGTGTTATTGCTCGATGAAGGTAATGACCATGAGCAGCGCGAGGTTACCTGCCACATTCCTGTGTCTCTGGGCCACGTGGATGATCTTAACCACTTCGCTGGATCCCCAAGAACTAGTTGTGGGCGCGGTGGTTTCGGCTTTCATTGCAGTGGTCTCCTATGAATTTCTTTTTCATGGCGGAATGCGCCAGAAATTGCATCCGAAACGATTGGCTTACGCTATGGCTTATCCATTCGCTTACACCTGGGCTGAGATAAAAGCGCATGCAAAGGTGATCTACTATATTTTGCACCCACGAATGCCCATCAAGCCGGGTATCGTTCGCGTTCCTACAGAACTCAGATCAGATTTTGGGATAACGGGCCTCGCCAACGCAATTACCATGACACCCGGCACGCTCAGTGTTGATGTCGTCGGGGAAGAACCGTCTCTATATGTGCACTGGATCAATGTAGATACCACCGAACCAGATCAAACTAATATGAAGATCGCCCGACCATTCGAACGTTTCCTGAGGGGGATATTCGGATGATGATATCCATAATTCTTACCATACTTTTTGGTGCCTCTCTTCTGTGTGCCCTTCGTGCCGCGTTAGGCCCAACCGCTCCAGACCGTGTTGTGGCCATCGAGGCTTTGGTTGCGCTGATGATCGGGGTTCTTGTATTATTGGGTGCCTATTACAACGCTTCCATCTATCTTGATGTTGCGCTGGTCTACGCCTTCCTCGCATTTTTGGGCACACTCGCCATCGCCAAATATCTTGAGGGTCAAGGGGTCGAAACGTGATAGAGATAATCGCTTACGTGTTGTTGGGAATCGGCACCGCATGCGCCATCATCGGGGCAATAGGGATCTTACGCTTTCCGGACGTTTACAACCGCATACATGCGAACACCGTCGTCGTGGTGGGCGGTGCTATCTTTTTGGTGCTGGGGGCTGGAATTCTCGGAGGGATCAGCGCATTTACCGTCAAAGCTGTGGTGATTGCCCTCTTCCTCTTTCTGACGAGTCCGGTGAGTTCTCATGCGATCGCCAGAGCGGCGCACAAGTCCGGGATAAAGCTCTGGCCGAAAAGCGTGGCCGACAAGCTTGAGGAGGAAAAGAGATGATCGAAGCGTTAATCCAAAACTCCTTGCTCATTTTCATCCTGGTACTCTGCCTGATAGCGGTAGAGCTCAGGGACCTTCTTTACTCTGTGATAGTACTGGCGGGAGCAGGCATCGTCCTCGCCGTCATTTTTTACATGCTTCGAGCACCGGACATTGCGATAACCCAGGCCGCAGTGGGGGCGGGGGTGACAACGGTCCTGTTTGTGATAGCCGTAAGTCGGACGAGGAGGGAGGAATAAATGGCAAAGATTCAACAAGCGCTGGCCCTGGCGATGGTCCTAACAACCGGAGCGCTGTTGATTTTGGCCGTTACGTTGACCATGCCCGCATTTGGATCATTCCCCCAACGCCAAATCGGAGAAAGTGCAGAAGACGCGATAGGTCAACAAATTCTCGAAAATGCCCCGGAACAAACCGGAGCCGCTAACGTGGTTACGAGCGTGGTCTGGGGATACCGCGGATATGACACTTTAGGTGAAGCCACGGTGTTGTTCACCGCCGTGGTCGGGGTCGTGATGCTGTTCCGTGTTGCGAGGAGGTCTGAATAATGGCCGGCATGTCTCCAATAGTGCGAACCACTGCGAGACTTCTCTTTCCATTCACGTTCCTGTTTGGAGCGTATGTGGTAATTCACGGTCACTTGACTCCGGGGGGTGGTTTTCCAGGTGGTGTGATCATCGCTGCCTCATTTGTCATGTTGGTTCTGGCATACGGAATTGAACGGGCCCAAGAACGTGTAGGTTTCACGCGCGCGGAAGTGTTAGAGAGCATTGGAGGACTCACAATAGCCATTTTGGGGTTGTTCGGCCTTCTGGCGGGTGTGGCCTTTCTCCAGAACGTCTTTCCGCTCGGAGAGTTCGGACGGCTCTTCAGCGGGGGCAATCTCCCATTGTTGTACCTAGCCGTGGGGGTAAAAGTCACGGCCGGCATCCTGCTAATTTTCTACGCCATGCTGTTCGGCTTTGGAGGTGAAGAATGATGCATTTCAATTACATTATCGCAATGCTGTTGATCACCCTAGGACTTTATTGTTTGGTGTTAAAACGAAATCTAATAAAGCTGATCATCGGGCTCGCCATATTGACCGATGGAATCCACATGTTCCTGATAAGTTTGGGGTATCGAATGGAAGGAATCGCCGCCATAGTCACGGACGAGATGACTTCAGTCCCGTCAAATTTTGCAGCTCGCGCAGTTGACCCCGTCCCCCAAGCATTGGTGTTGACTTCCATTGTCATCAACGTCTGCATACTAGCGCTAGCGCTTTCCCTTTCAATTTACGCGTACCGATACTACGGCACGCTCGAACTCGAAAAGATAAGGAGATTTAAAGAATGATTCCTCACGCGCCGATCTTGGCAATTTTTCTGCCGTTATTTGCAGCATTTCTGATGCCGATAATCGGGATTCTGTCCCGGAAACGTGGCGTAAATCACGCTAGGGAATGGGTCGCCATTGCCGCGGTGCTCGCAGAACTTGTAATCGTGGGGAGCATGCTGTCCGAAGTGTTGAGTGGTCAGATTATACTATACAAACTGGGGAACTGGGACCCGCCGTGGGGAATCGCACTTGTCATTGACGGGCTGGGCCTGTTTGCAGCGCTCATCGTTTCTGGAATTAGCGCCCTGATCGTCGGGTATTCATTCGTGTCGATGGAAAAGGATACGGGACTCGACCAGTACTACACACTCCTCATGTTGATGCTGGCGGGGATGATGGGCGTTGTGCTCACCGGAGATGTGTTCAACCTCTACGTTTTCTTCGAAATCATGTCCATTGCCGCGTACGCGCTCGTGGCGTTCAGGAGAAACTGGCAGTCGATCGAAGCCGGTCTCAAATACTTGATCATCGGCTCCCTTGGGACCTCCTTTATCATCCTCGGAGTAGCGTTTCTCTACGGGCTGGCCGGCAGCCTTAACATCGCACACCTCGCCCAAAATCTTCCATTCCTACCCGCCACGACGCTGATCTTACCGTTGGGGTTGTTCGTGATAGGACTCGGCATCAAGATCGCGATGGTCCCGCTCCACATGTGGATGCCCGATGCATACCAAGCCGCTCCACCCCCTGTCGCTGCCCTTTTCTCCGGCGCAACTGCTACCGTTGGGCTCTATGCGATGTTGCGCGTCGTTTACATGTTATTCGGGGCGTTTGGCATCGGGGCCATGTTAGCGGGGCTAGGACTCGTGACGATGGTTCTCGGCGCCTTAATGGCCTTGGTCCAGCGTGACCTAAAGCGATTGTTGGCTTACTCCAGCATATCTCAAATCGGATACGTTTTAGCTGGTGTGGGGCTGGGCACGACGCTGGGAATTCAGGGGGGCCTCTTCCACCTGCTCAACAACGCGATCTACAAGACCATGCTCTTCATGATAGCCGGAACTGTGGTGTATCGTGTGGGAACGTCAAACATGGACAAACTGGGCGGACTCTGGAAGAACATGCCCGTGACCGGAGCGCTGTTCGGCGTGGGAGCCTTGGCGATCTCGGGGGTGCCACCTCTCAACGGGTTCGCAAGCAAATGGACGATTTACATGGCGGGGGTGGAGGCCGGCCAGGGGGGACACTGGCCGGGATACGCGATCACCGTTATTGCCCTGATCACAAGCGCCCTCACCCTCGCCTACTTCCTAAAAGCCTTCAGCAACATCTTCCTCGGGCAACGGCCCGGCCATCTGGCTGATGTGAAAGAAAGCCCGCGGTCTATGATGTTCCCAATCATGTTGCTCGGGGTGCTCTGTGTGGTCTTTGGAATACTTCCACAGATAGGGATAGATCTCGTCCGTCCAGCGCAGGAAGCTCTCATGAACTCCGGCGGGTACATTTCCGCGGGGTTGGGGGGCATGTAATGGTATCTGAAACCGTCGTGTTCGGACCAGGCTTTTGGGGACCCATCCTCGCCACAGCGGCGCCGCTGCTCATCGCCGCTGTTGGTGGATTTATCCTGCTCGCCGCG
>DTYD01000119.1 GCA_012962055.1 Hadesarchaea archaeon | reverse complement strand
ACATGGCAGCGAAGCGCCGTACGCCTGTCTGCCGCTACAATCAGCGGTGTATTGCGTGATCCGGGGGAGATCACGACATCGCTGACTCCGGCAGGATAAAGAGTGCTGTTGACCGAACTCCCCACCACCAACGATACATAGAAAAGAGACTCACCCCAGAACTGGCCGACGAAGTACTCCTCATCAAAAAATTCATGAACGGGGCCGGAATATATGGGAGCGAACTAAAAATCCAGGGTTTCTCAGGCTACCTCTGCGAGCTGCTCACGCTCCACTACGGCTCATTCCAGAAACTTGTGAAAGCCGCGAGCAGATGGAAGCCCGGGACCGTAATAGATCCAGAACACACCTACCGTGATGAATCCGAACCCAACATACTTTTTGAGGGACAGCCGCTCATCGTAATCGACCCGGTTGACCCGAACCGAAACGTCGCCGCGGCCGTGTCCATGGAGAATTTCGCCGTCTTCGTGCGCGCCTGCCAGGAGTTTCTTTCCAGACCCCGCAGAGAGTTCTTCTTCTCGAACAAGGTGGAATTGCTGGATGCCAAAACCCTGCAAAAGATCATCAAACAGCGAGGGACCAAGGTGCTCTGTGTGGTCTTCAAATCACCGGACCTCGTGCCGGATGTCCTGTACCCCCAGCTCAGGAAGACCCAGCGCACGATCATGAACCGACTCGCTCAGGCTGGATTCGACGTTCTTCGCAGCGATGTGTGGAGCGATTCGGACGCGGGCATCCTCTTGGAGTTTAGAGTGTCGAAGCTGCCCCGTGTACGAAAGCGCATCGGACCGCCCATCACCCTTGACGCCGGAGATTTCATCCGGGAGCACTTGAGGTCAGAGAAAATGCTGGCTGGACCGTATGTGGACCCTACAGGGAGGATGGTCTTCGAGCTGGTACAGGAAGAAACCGACGCCGCAGATGCCCTCAAGCGGATAATGGAGAAACGCACGGCATTCGGAAAACACGTGATAGAAGCGGTCGGAAAGGGCTACAAGATAGTCGATGAATCTGGCTTGCTGAAACTCCTCCGCGACCGGAAATTCAAAGAGTTTATTTCGGAGTATTTCACGCGCCGCCTGCCTTGGTATCGGTAACATATCATACAAATTCTACACGGGCAAGAGCGCTGTAAATTGGTCCTTTCTGGGTTAGCCTGCTCTGTTTCAGCTCGATCGCTTGAACCCGTGTGATACCGAACTCCGCATCGCCCATTTCCTTCACGAACGCCGCCAGCCTCCCCTTTCCCCTCGCTGTCTTGACCCGTGCGATGGTCAGGTGGGGCACAAAGTCGCGCTCAGGGTGGAAACCGAGCGGTTGTAATTCGCGCTCGATTTTTTGTTGAAGATTGACAACATCCTCGCGTCCGTCCGTGACGCCGACCCACACCACCCGTATGTAACCAAGGTTCGGGAAGACCCCCACGCCCTTGACCCGGATGTCGAACTGCTTCGTCCCCGCTGCAGCCCTCTTCAACGCTTCGGACACCGAGACGACCTTGTCGTCGGAGATCTCCCCGATGAACTTCATGGTCACATGAATGTTGGAAGGTTCGACGAGCTTGAGTCCCGCCCCCGTGGCCGTCAGCTGCTCCTGCACAGCAACCAATTTCTGCCTGACCGTCTCATCGATGTCGATCCCAATAAAAGCTCGCACCATCCAATCACCTCTGATTTTGGACTTCGAATTTGACAACTTTTGGCAGGTCCCGGACGCTCTCGATTATAACATCTGGCCCATATCTTTCCAAAAGCCCCCGGCGCATTTTTCCGGTCAGCACCGCAATCGTTTTGGCACCAATCGCTTTGCCATCCCTAATATCATTCCAGTAGTCGCCCACCACCACGCAATCCTTATACTCAGCCCCAAGTTTTTCAGCTGCCAGTCGGAGTATTTCGACCTTGGAAAAGTGATGCCCCTGTTCCAGATCCTTGATGACATCATGTGCAGTAACTATTACCCCGACAAATTTATCGAGCCCGAACCCAGATAGTTCTTCCCTCAGTTCAGGTGCGGGGACGATGCAACTTGTAATGACGGCAATGGGAACTCGCATCTCGGAAAGATTTTGAAGGACATCTTTCACCCCTGGAATAAGAACAGCTTTAGGACCACCGCCACGGTATCGACGGAGGAGCTCGAGCCAGAATCCATGGAGCTTTTTCTCTCGATCCGTATCCGAAGGTCCGGATATCAAATCGTCCAGCGTGTCCGCAACATATACCCCGTTAAATTCGTCCCGTGTGAGGGTTTTTTTTCCGTATTTTTCAAGAAGCTCGTTGAATACCTCGAAAAATCGATCCAATGTGTCCAGTAAAGTACAATCCAGGTCGAAGATGACTGCTTTAGCCGTTATCATGACATTACCTGCCAGCAGGACTAACTATTCACAAAAGGATTTTTACCTTGTCCTTGAAGTGTTGAAAGTGATACGAATGAAAGCAGTTTGCCTGCTATCTGGCGGGCCGGACAGTGCCGTCGCCGCGGCCGTGGCTAAGCGGGAAGGATACGAGCTGTACTGTATCTCATTTGACTATGGACAAATAGCTACCAAGGAAATCGAAAGCGCGAAAAACCTCGCCAGAGCCTTGAGCGCAAAAGAACACCGCGTCGTGAACGTGTCTTTCCTGAAAGACCTGTACGGCCCGGGTGTGACGGCCCTCATAGACAAAAATATGCCGATGCCCGAGCGGTTTGAGCAGAGCGTCGTGGTGCCGTTCAGAAACGGGGTTTTCCTCTCGATCGCCGCAGGTTATGCCGTTGCTATCGGTGCGGACGTAATTTTTTACGGTGCTCACGGAGACGACGCTAAGCTCTACCCGGACTGCCGGCAGAATTTCGTGTCGGCGATGTCCCAGACGATATCCGCGGGCACTGACACAAAACTCGTCGTCAGAAACCCACTCGGAAACGTGACAAAGGCGGATATCATAAAACTCGGCGCCGAGCTCGGGGTTCCTCTGGAACTGACGTGGAGCTGCTACCTAGATGGAAAAACGCACTGCGGGCGCTGCGAGTCGTGCAGGAACAGAAAACGTGCATTTGAAGAGGCTGGCGTAAAGGACCCAACCACATACCCGGCACCTGGATGAAATAGATTTTTCCTAGGTTTGGTACTTCATGCGCGAGCCACCCATCGCCGCGATGATTCCACCGATCAACACTGCAATTGCCCCGAGGTTATCAGAAACCACTACAGATAGTTCAGTCCGGGCAGGATCAGGATGAACCCTGCCAGTATAATCCAGATAACGTGAGGACGTTTTCCCTCCATGACTTTCACATCCATGATAATGTTCAAAGATTATTTTTTATAAAAATATTTGCTATT
>DTYD01000118.1 GCA_012962055.1 Hadesarchaea archaeon | reverse complement strand
TCACCGAAGGCCAAGCAAAAGAAGCGATGAAGTGCATCATGTCGGGAAGGGCCACCGACGCCCAGATAGGTTCGTTCCTGACCGCGCTCAGGATGAAGGAAGAGACGGTCGAAGAGATAACCGCCTTCGCCAGGGTCATGCGCGAGTTCGCCGCGAGGATAAGCCCGAAGGTGGATGGCACGCTGGTGGACACCTGCGGCACCGGTGGAGACAAAATAAAAACTTTCAACGTCAGCACCGCCGCCATGTTCGTCGTCGCTGGTGCCGGGGTGCCCATCGCAAAACATGGTAATCGATCCGTGGCGAGCAAGGCCGGAAGCGCAGACGTCATCGAGGCGTTGGGCGTGCGAATCGACTTGCCCCCTGAAGATGTCCAACGCTGCATCGAGGAGACAGGGATAGGATTCATGTTCGCTCCCCGCTTCCACGGGGCGATGAAACACGCGATAGGGCCACGCAGGGAGATGGGCATCCACACCGTTTTCAATATTCTGGGTCCTCTGACGAACCCGGCCGGAGTACGTGCGCAGGTGATTGGAGTTTACGATGCCGCGCTGACTGAGAAACTTGCCCGCGTGCAGGGAAATCTCGGCTGCAGGCACGCGATGGTGGTCCACGGGCTGGACGGGCTGGACGAAATTTCAACCATAGGAAAAACACGAATCTCGGAGCTGAAGGAGGACGAGGTCAAAACCTACACGGTCGAGCCGGAGAACTTCGGTATCTGGCGGGCAAACCCCGAATCCATAGCGGGAAGGGGCCTCGACGAAAACGTGCGGACGATGCTGAGGGTTCTACGTGGCGGTCAAGGACCGGAACGGGGTATCGTGGTCCTGAACGCGGCCGCGGCGATCGTGGTCGGCGAAAAAGCGAAAAATATCGGCGATGGAATAACCGTGGCCAGCAGCTCTCTGGATTCTGGACGCGCGTACGAAAAAGTAGTTCAACTGGTCGAGGCAACTAACGGTGACCTGAAGAAGCTGAAAAGTTGGGAGGCGAGCCTTTGAGCGTCTTAGCCGGCATACTAGAGGAGGTGCAAACCGGGGTGCGTCTAAGGGCAAGCCGCAAACCAGTGGAGCAAATGCGAATAGCCAGGGGGCGAAAGCGGAGTTTAATTGACGTTATTGGGCGTGCTTCAGGGATCCCGGTCATCGCCGAGATAAAACGCGCCTCCCCTTCGGCCGGAGACATCAGACCCGGCGCCGATGTCTCGGAGGTGGCGCGGGCGATGCTACGCGGAGGAGCGGTATCTCTTTCCGTGCTCACCGAGCAGAAGTACTTCAAGGGTGACCCAAACTTTTTGCGCAAGGTTAGAAAAATTACAGAAGCCCCGCTCCTGTGTAAAGATTTCGTGGTTGACGAGTACCAAATTTATGAAGCAGCTGAGTTGGGGGCGGATGTCTTGCTGCTGATAGTTAAGGTCCTGAGGGGGGAGCTGCGTAGGTTCATGCGGCTGGTGGGCGAACTGGGGATGGAAAGCCTGGTCGAGGTGACGAACGAAGAAGAGGCCAAGCTGGCGGTCTCGGAGGGGGCAAAACTTGTAGGCGTGAATAACAGGGATTTAGAGACGCTCAAGGTGAACCTCAACCGCACCGCCAGACTTGCACCGTTGATCCCGGACGATACGACGCTCGTAAGCGAGAGCGGCATCCGCACACCTGAAGATGCGAAGAAAATGTTGGACTCCGGGGCTGACGCGGTGCTGGTCGGCACTGCACTGATGCGGGCCGACGACATCGAGCAAAAAGTGAGATCGCTGGTGAACGCGGGGGGATAACGACGGTCAAGGTCAAGATATGTGGATTTACGAGGCCCGGGGATGTCAAACTCGCATGCGACCTAGGCGTCGATATGGTCGGAACCATACTCGTGTCGGGATCTCCCAGATACGTCCCGGTGGAGAAAGCGAGAGAGATTTTGAACGCGGCCGGTGGAGGGGTCGCTAGAGTCGCTGTCCTCATGCCGAAAGGTCCAGAGGATGTTGAGGAAATAGCTCGAAAGCTGAAACCGGACTACCTCCAACTTCATCTGACTTTTCCACCAGATGAACTTCGCGAACTCAAGGGTCGGCTGGGTGCTAAACTCATCGGAGTCGCTCCGGTCCCCCGGAAAGTTGAGCGCCCACGTGAAATTGTCGATCGCGCCATCGAAGTGGCAAAAGTGGCTGATTTTATCTTGATCGACACGAAAGGGCCCAACGGAGGCGGCACGGGTTTGACCCACGAGTGGAGCTTAAGTACCGAAATCCGTGATGCGGTGGACAAACCGGTTTTTCTTGCCGGTGGTCTTAACCCGTCTAACATTGGACGTGCGATAAAAATGGTGCGACCGTATGGAGTCGATGTTGCTACGGGTGTGGAGTCCAGCCCCGGAAAGAAAGATGCGAAACTCATGCGCGAATTTATCGACGCCGCAAGAAGTGGATGATGTTGATAGATAGAGTTCTACCCGTACCTGACTATGAGCTATCTGCACCATTAATTTCCCATTTAAAAATAAGCTCCTACCAAATGCTCGATGGGAAAATTTTGTACGAGGAAACGCCTCTAATAGACCTTCTTGAAGTTTTTTTACTTGCTGGACATGATATAAGAGCTTCGCTTTGTATGGACGATATTACCAGAGAGTTTACTGGGAGAACTTTCACCGAAGATGTTGCAAAAAAGTTTCAAATCTCCAGAAAACGAGCTAAGCAGTTCATTACAAGATTACAAATATCATAAAAATACGCTATAAAAATGGTTCACAGAACAAAGTCGCCT
>DTYD01000117.1 GCA_012962055.1 Hadesarchaea archaeon | reverse complement strand
TGCCTCTTGAGGGGGTGGCAGAAATTTGGAAAGAAGAGGTTTACTTCGAGATTCAGGTCAAAATCCCCAACGAAAATTCAACACCAAAAACAGAAGTGGGCGATGTTTCATACTGGCCGGAAGGTCCAAGATTCTGCATTTTCTTCGGACGTTCTCAGCCCGTCAGCCCGGTAAACACATTCGCTAAGATAAAGAGCGGAGTGGAGAATTTTCAAAATGTCAAAACTGGGGACAGGGTAACCGTCAGGAAGGCTACTAAACAACACCTGTAATTTTCGCCAGCCGCTCGCTCGCGCGAGGTTCGAGCCCGTTTTTCAAGATTGTGTAACGCTCGGGTCTTATCCGGTGGGCGATCGTGAGTGCTTTGACAATGTATCTGGCCGGTATACCAAGTTCTTTTGCGGTGGTTGGTGCTCCAATTGTACGG
The DNA here is from genome assembly GCA_012962055.1 of Hadesarchaea archaeon. Taxonomy (GTDB): domain Archaea; phylum Hadarchaeota; class Hadarchaeia; order Hadarchaeales; family Hadarchaeaceae; genus B75-G9. Next base: position 5,137 of record DTYD01000117.1, on the reverse strand, counting down.
AGTGCATTTCTGATCTCCTGCCAGTCCTCACCATGTAGATAGGCCATCATTATCGCCCCAACTCCGCACTGCTCTCCGTGGAGTGCCGGCCGGGGGACAATGATGTCAAGGGCATGGCTGAATAGGTGCTCCGCTCCACTCGCTGGCCTGCTGCTCCCTGCTATCGCCATGGCCACACTGCTGGAGATGAGCGCTTTCACAACTTTTCTCGCACTTTCCTCTGTGTGACGATTGATGAGCTTTGCGTTTTCCATCACTATCTGAGCACTTACAAGAGAAAGAGTAGCAGCGTACTCGCTGTAGGGTTCTCCCTTCAGCCGGTAGGCCAGCTGCCAATCTCGGACGGCGGTAAAATTTGCGACTAGGTCTCCACATCCAGCAGCGAGCAGTCGATGAGGCGCACGTTTTATGATGAGCGTATCCGCAACAATCGCTATTGGGGCGTGGGTCTCAATCGATGTCGGTTTTCGCCCACCCCGGATGGATGTTCTGGATGAGGCTATGCCGTCATGAGAAGCCGCAGTTGGAACAGAAATGAAAGGCATACCTTCCTCAAAAGAAGCTAACTTTGCTACATCGATACATCTACCACCACCAACTCCAAGCAGAAAATCCACTTTCCCCCTTGCGAGTTTCTTAACGTTGTTTACGGTTGTCATGTCGGCCTGCTCTATTAACACATGATTCGTTTCAAATTTCGCCCGTTTCAGCCGTTTCTCGACTTCGTGACCGGTTAGTTTAAAAGTGGTGCGGTCTGCCACGATCATGGCACGCGTACCTAGGCAAAGACGCTTACATACATCACCTACTTGAGAAATTATTTGAGGACCCATCCAGACTTCACGGGGGAGTTGGATGCATTTAGGTTCTTTCAACCATTCACCGCTCTTTTGTTGGCAGATAAGATTTAAATATAACTAACCCAAGCACTACATTGCTGCTTCTACTGCAGCGTTTTTCAGGTGACGTTGAATGAAAAACCAGAAAGATCAGAAGCTAAAATATCTAGAAGGCACGACAACGGTTGGGCTTGTGTGTGAAGACGGGGTAGTGTTCGCCACGGATACCCGTGCTACTATGGGTTATGAAGTGGCAAGCAAGAAAGCCAGAAAGATCTACAAAATAACCGATAATATCGCCTTCACCACTGCTGGAGGGGTAGCTGATACCCAACGTCTCGTGGACGTGATGAAAGCAGAAACTGGCTACTATTCGATGCGTGAGGGGGCTCAGATGGATGTGCGTGCGTGTGCTAGGCTTGTGGCGAATATAATGAATGCGTACAGTTTCTTCCCGTACATTGCCCACCTCCTTATCGGCGGTGTGGACGGGGAGGGGCCAAAATTATTTTTCGTGGGCATAGATGGGGGCTTGGCTGAGGAAAAAATGCTCGCGACGGGCTCCGGTTCCCCAGTTGCTTATGGGGTACTCGAGACGGAGTTCAGAAAAAATATGAAGGTTGGTGAGGCCTTGTCAACAGCGATTAAGGCCATTAAAACCGCAATGAAGCGGGACATCGCTACCGGTAACGAAGTAATGGCAGCGGCTATAACCAAGAAAGGTTACTCTGAGTTAACACCCGAGGAAATCAAAAAGCTGGTTTAATCACCCAAAAAAGTTGGTCGCATGGCTGCGGAAGAATTGCTAAAGGAAATAAAGCGTATCGTGAAAGAAGAAACACCCTTTGCTGGTGCAGTTTCAGATATCGACTTCGAGGGCCCGAGGGTTGTACTTTACTGCAAGAACTTGGACCTTTTGATAGAGAATGGCGAAGCGATAAAGGAGCTCGCACGAAAAATTAGAAAGCGGATCATCTTACGTCCCGATCCCTCGATTTTGACCGAGAAAGAGAAAGCAGAGCAACAGATCAGAAAACTTGTTCCTGAAGAGGCGGGGATAACGGATATCATCTTCAGCGAGGACATCGGCGAGGTCACCATCGAGGCAGAAAAACCAGGGATAGCGATAGGGAAAGGTGGAACTCTTCTCCGTGAACTGATGTATAAAATCAGCTGGACTCCTCGCATAGTCAGAGCCCCTCCAATAAAATCAGATCTTGTGAGGAATATCCGTCTTTCAATGATCCATGCCGGTTCAGAGAGACGTGATATTTTGAGAAAGATTGGACGCCGTATACACCGGGAGCCAAAAGCCAAGGGAGGGTGGGTACGTTTTACGGCTTTAGGAGGCGCCCGTGAAGTTGGTAGGTCCTGTTTCCTGCTGCAAACTCCCGAGAGCAAAGTGATGGTTGATTGTGGTGTGAATGTGGCGTCTGAGGACAGGGCCTACCCCCATCTCGAAGCACCTGAGGTGAGATTACCAGAACTCGACGCCGTGGTAATTTCACATGCTCATTTGGATCCTAGTGGTTTCGTTCCATATTTGTTCAAATACGGGTTCGAGGGGCCAGTATATTGTACGCCAGCTACTCGCGATCTCGCCGTGCTCTTACAGATGGATTATGTGGAAATAGCGGAGAGAGAGGACAAACCTCTACCGTATAATAAGCGGGATGTCAGCACTTTCCTTTCCCACTGTATCCCCTTGGAGTATGGAGACGTCACGGACGTTACACCGGATATTCGGGTGACTCTCAACAATGCGGGTCACATCCTTGGCTCTTCGCTCCTGCACTTCCATATCGGTGAGGGTCTCTACAACGTGGTCTACTCCAGTGATCTCAAGTTTGACCGCACACGTCTTTTCTCGCCAGCAGTTTACACGTTCCCCCGCGCGGAAACGTTAATAATCGAGAGCACCTACGGCGGCGCTGATGACATTCAACCTCACCGCGCAGAAGCGGAAAAAGAGTTCGTACGAATTGTCATAGAAACGATCAAGCGTGGCGGAAAAGTTTTGATTCCGGCATTCGCGGTTGGCCGGTCCCAGGAGATAATGGTTTTATTGGAGGACTTTAAACGAAAGGGCATCCTTGATAATATACCGGTTTACTTAGATGGGATGGTATGGGAAGCAACCGCCATCCATACTGCTTATCCGGAGTATCTTTCACAGGATTTACGTGAGTTGATATTCAAGACAGATGAAAATCCATTCCTGTCTGACATGTTCGTGAAAGTTTCTGGGTCAGATCAAAGAGCAGAGGTAATTGATGGGGAGCCAGGGGTGATAATTTCGACCGCCGGCATGATGACAGGGGGGCCCATTATGGAATATTTTAAATATTTAGCTCCCGACTCACGTAACACATTGGTTTTTGTGGGATACCAGGCTGAGGGTTCTCTCGGCCGTCGCATTCAGAAAGGATGGAGAGAGGTACCCTTAGCGGGTGAAAAAGGTAAAGTAGAAGAAGTGAAAGTCAACCTAGACATAAAGACGGTGGAGGGATTCAGCGGACATTCGGATCGAGCTCAACTTTTAAACTACGTCCGCAGGATATCACCAAAACCACAACGGATTCTGAGTATTCATGGCGACGAAAATAAATGCATAGATCTGTCAAGTGCTTTATACAAACTTTTCAGGGTGGAAACCAGAGCTGTACAAAATTTGGAAACGATCAGGTTGCGGTGAACTACCCAGCCCTAAAGGACGGGGGTCCCTGCATCGACGACCGGACCTGCACTCGCGGGTAGAGGCCCGGTCTTCACGGGCGCGAATTCTGCTGGTTCCCAGCTACTTTCTTCAGTCCATCTTGAAGGATGATTGTTATACGGTTCGGGGAGGGGGGGCACCGAAAATAACCGAAAAATAATCGGCGGCTCTTCGCCCCCTTCAAAGGGAAGGGACTTCCGCTAAAGTTCTGCTTTTAGTCCGGCTAACTCTTTTTTCGTGAGTTCACGCTTTTTTACCCGTTCGTCGACAATTGCGCTGTGACCAAAAGGATCCATCACGATAATTTTAGCTTTTTCCTTCCCACCCCGGATAGCCTCGAGTTTCTTGAGTTTGGTTTCTCCACGACGACGTTTGATAGAGTTCGCTTTTTCAATCGCTACTTCGATCGCTTTTTCAATTCGGTCGATAACCCCCTCAATGTTGGAAATATAACCCCCGCTCCAAGAACCAGGTTTTACCGTTACGCCCAACTCCGGGATCTTTATCACCCCAGTACTCGATTTCACCACCCGTACCATCAGGTCTTTTTCCGAGGAGATATAAAATTCGTAGCGCATGGGTTCTTGCTTTTCTAAATGCATCACGTCAGCGTGTTTAAATTTGCAGTTGCTACAGCTTACGAGGGTCTCCATAGTTTCCCCAAAGTAAGGAATGTTATCGATCTTTCCTTTAACTTGGAAGGCATCTTTGGCTCCACAAATCGGGCAGCAACCCCCGGGGAGCACGAACTCCCTCTTTAGCATAAGGTCACCAAAATAATTTCAGACTTTTTTAAATTGAATGTTTACGAATCTTGGGGTCGTGATGACTTTTGATTCCGTCAAGCGTCCGACGTCTCCGCCTATAGCTTGGGAAATTCCTTTGATCTGGTCGATTGCCCGCTTTAGTTCATCCGGGTCCTGGTTCATTAGTGTGCTAATCTCGATAATTACAATGTTGCCGTTTCTGAGTTCTTCCGCTACTTCTTGGACATCGACCAGACTGCGCAATTCCATGCTTTTCACGTAAATCGGCTCAAGCTCACTAGGGGCCCTGACTGCGCCGGTGGTCTCTACTTCCATAACAGGTACTTCGTTTATAGTTTCACCTCCGGCTTTTGGACCCCCAAACACCCGTTTCAAGGCTTTCAGATAATCACCTTTAACTAATTGCTGGAGTCAAAACTATTTAACCTTTTTCTCGGATGAGACGCCATCTTTTGTCTCCCACATGATGAACATTTTTAACGACCTTTCCCTCTGGGGCCTTCATTTCAGTGCCGGGAACTTGAGCCACCCCAACGGCAAGAGTCTTCCCGTGACGTTCGTCCACCACAGTCACAGCCTCCCCAACCTTGATTTCAACGTCGGCCGAGACGACGCCGGGCCCCATAACATCCGCACCGTTTGCTACATACGGTACAGCGCCCATGTCAACCGCCACCTGTCGAAGTTCTAGGAGCTCAGCTCCCAACAAAGTTGGAAAAAGTCCTCTTGCCCCCCTGATGAAGAGCTCTTTTCCACCACCCAAAATAATTTCATCACCATTTTCAAGTTCTACTACCTCAACCCCTTTCTTCAGT
>DTYD01000116.1 GCA_012962055.1 Hadesarchaea archaeon | reverse complement strand
AGGTGGCGCCCATCGGCAGGCAGTGCCTTTGGCCGGGATTTGAACCCGAGGCGCAGGCTCGACAGGCCTGCATGTTTGGCCTCCGAAGTCTCCCGGTACTTCAGATTAGACCGGGCTACACCACCAGGGCACCAATAGAAATTACATCGACCGATAATAAGCTTTTCAAGTGGGCCGGCAGCGTCTCGAGGTTCCCCTTGGCTCTCGCACAAGAGTACAGCCCGAATCGCTGGTGGACTTTTCTTCTGGGATCGGACGAGACCAGGAGTTGCCCCACCGCTATGGCCGCCAGCCCAACTAGTTTTTGGATTCGAGATTAAAAAACTTGTTTATGTGGTCCCACAGGGGGGAATTTCAGTAGGGGGCGGAAATATAAGTGTCGCATCTGTACCATTGAAAGAGAATTTTTCGGTAAAATTTTTCCTTTAAAACGCTGCCCGGAGAGGTTTCCGTCGTCTTTGAGCAGGTCTATCCCCCCGACCCATGCTTCGTAACCTGCTCGCGCGTGCTCCTCGCTCGACATCCCAACTTTGGGCTTCGGGACCGTGGCTGTGAGCGGCTTTTTTTGACCCCGAAAATTTTTCTTATACCGTGAATTCCGAATTGAGGTCCACAAAACGAGCGGATTATCCCGGGTGGCCACCGAACGTCCTCCAGTCTTAGATTGCGTATGGCTCTCATTCCGAAGATGTTCCCAGACACGGAGCTGAGTATCTGGGACATGTTTCCGGACTCGAAGAGCTCAGGTGGGTATGCGACCTTGACCTTGCGTCCCTTTATTTCGTACGCCTTCGCCTTGAGCCGCCGCTTATCCGGAGTCATGGTTGCGAGGGTTGTCCACGTCCCGATCGAACTCTCGGACGCAACTCACCCCACTGCCTCACGCATGCCGATCCTTGGTGCTGGCTCGACCCTGAACAGCGCGACTAGGTCCTTGCCCGATGAGTTATACGCTAGGTCGATAAAATCGAGGTACCATTCGGCCGGCATGCGACCAAACTATGTTCCTTCTTTACTCCCAAAAAGATGCGGGTCAAAATTACTTTTTGAACTTGGCTATCTCTTCCATCAGGTCGACGTTGGTGAGCATGGCGGCTCTGCAACAGTAGCGCCTGATCCCAAGGTCATCTAGCACACGTTTGGGCTCTTCACCCTTTTCGACGCGCTCGTCGAATTCTTCGTACTTGTCGGCCAACAGTTTGCCACAGCTAAAAGCAGCGGACTGGTCTCGTGTCCATCCCCCCATTAAACCATTTGATTCAACACCACTTCTTTAATAACTGTTGTGCTGCACGACTTTTTTACGAATGATGAATATATAGCATGGGCAGTTCTTCGAAACGTTGAAACTCTGTCCTTCCAGTTTCTTTTCTACAACCAATTTTTACGTTTGCCCCATCGTATCTTGGCACGAAACCATCCTTTTCTAACCAATCCATCAAAAACCTCAAGTCAGAATTCTTCGTGCTCCATCTGAAACAAATGCCCTTTCTACTGTCGTTAATATTGCCCTCCGCATCAAATAGTCCGGCACAAAAACTTCCTCGCTCTTTGACCTCTACCCTTGTAAATATTTCTGTCAAATTACTTCTGAAGAAGTCGAACAATTCCTTTAAGGGACTGTTATGTACCCAGATAGTAAAAACAAGTTTTCCATGAGACCCCGGGTTAACGATAGGTTTAACCTCTTTAGCACCAGCTCCGTAAAGCTGATCAAGCTGACCTAGGGGTACCTCAGAAGCATCGCTTATCGCATATCCGATGAGCGAGTCCGCTGTTTGTTTGAGATATTTT
>DTYD01000115.1 GCA_012962055.1 Hadesarchaea archaeon | reverse complement strand
CCCAGGAGATAAGTGGGGCGGGCTTCAGTTATTTTCAATCTGACGAACTCACCAGGTTCAGCGCTGGTCACCACGACCGGTTTGTAATTGGGGAGCCTCACCACATGGCCTCCCTTCTTCCCCGGTTCGGTCACCAGCCCTTCGAGGACCCGCCCGATGTAGCGTTTGTTCTGTTCATGGCCAATTTCGAGACACCGGGCGACCAGCCGTCTCGAGCGCTCGGCGACCTCGTGCCCGCCCGGTCTTGGCATCCGCGCGGCATCCGTGCCCGGCATCGGCGAAAATCGCGTCACGTTTACTTTGTCCGGCTTCGTTCGTTCTATCACCTCGCACGTGTGCCTGAATTCTTCGTCGCCTTCCCCTGGAAAGCCGACGATGACATCGGTGGCCAAGTAAAGGTCTGGAAAATGCCCCCGAAATGCCTCAACGATGTCCAAAAACTCCTCCACCACGTATCCCCTCTGCATAATTTTTAGGATACCGTTGTCACCGCTCTGGACCGGAAGATGCAAAAATTTGTAAACTTTATCGCTCTCATAAGTCCGGAGTAACTCCGGTAAGATCCGTTTCACGTTCTGCGGGTTCATCATCCCCACGCGGATTCTAAACCTTCCTTCCAGCGCGCACATCGAGTTCAGCAGCTCTGACAGGTCCGTGCCGTTGTCCAGACCGTATGCGGCCGTGTCTTGCCCCGTGAGGAGAATTTCACGATAGCCGGAGTCTATTGCTTCTTTAACTTCGTTCAGGATAAAGTTTTGTCCGAAGCTGTGCAGTTTGCCGCGCGCGAGTTTGACCGAACAGTAGCTGCAGTTCGAAACGCAGCCTTCACATATGGCGATGACCGCGCTCGCCCTGCTTGACCGAAGTTTCCGCATGGCCGGTTTTTCGTACGGCGTCGGCTCAATTTTTCTGACGTCCTGCCCCCCCTTCGCCACTTTTTCCAAGAGTTCTGGCAGCGCTGTGATGGATCTGCAAGAGATGATGCCGGAGAATATCCCGATCTGTTCGACGGATGGCAGGTCTATGAGCGGCAGGCAGCCGGCCACGATCACGTGCTTCCCGCCAGTCTTTCTGAGTTCCCTCAAACGGCGGAGCATTTTTTGGTGGGTCTTTCCCTTCACCGCGCACGTGTTTACTATCACCGCTTCTGCCCCGCCCAAATCCGGGACTATCTCGTGTCCGGCGGCCGCGAGCTGTCCGAGGATGAGTTCCGAGTCGCCCCGGTTCGCGGTGCAGCCGTAGGTCTCGCAGTACACGCGCATGGTATCAAACTTTATTTACATTTTCCCGCAATAAAATCAAGGATATTCATGGGGGAAATACAGCTCACGCTGGTTCAGATAGACAACTACGGTCCGTGGACGGTCACGCCCCGGCCACGCAGGGAGACGGAACTCCAGACCCTCCAGGCAGAACTGTTTGCGGAGCTTGAGAGGCAATTCGGCGCGCGCGAGGGACTCATTTTTCCAACACGGTTCGATAACATGCTGGCCATTACCAACGGCGTCTCGATGGACGAGCACCGGAAAATCCAGCGGGCCGTCAACAAAAAGTTCCCGGTCACCGTAAGCATGGGCGTCGGGACAGCATCCACACCCTACGAAGCCCAGATGAACGCGACCCTGGCCCTTCAGCGGGCAGGGGGGAGCAGGTCGGCCGAGAGGAGGGGCATGCTGGTTGGAAGCACGGTGAAGAGACCGGACGACGATTGGGTGCAGATAGCCCACGTGGACGTGAACCATTCGGCCCTGATCACGGACAGCGAGCCCATCTACGACACGCACGTCCTCCTCCAGAAGACCTATCTCGCGCTGATGTCCGCTTTGACGAGGAGAAAGGCCCTGGTGTTCTACGCGGGCGGGGACAATTTCATGGTGCTGTCTAACGGGCTCGACCCGCGGGAGCTGTCTGACGTGTTCTCGGAGGTCAAGCGGGAGGTTGGATTCGGGCTTAAGGCAGGCGTTGGCGGTGCTCAGACCGCAGGACTCGCCGCGAATCTGGCGAGCGAGGGGCTCCACGAGATCAGAAACGGTGTGGCCAAGGGACCCATCGTGTGCAAGACGGCATGAACATCTTCCTGCCCGGCCTTTCGCTGTCAGTGCGCCCCTCCCTTTTGCTTGATCTTGCCGGAATTCAACAACATGTCGATAAGAATCCGAAATTTCATTTTCGTCCGCAGAGGTGGTGCGGGGGACGGGATTTGAACCCGCGAACCCCTACGGGACCAGCCCCTCAAGCTGGCGCCTTCAGTCGGTCGTGAAACCTTTGACCTGGCTTGGCAACCCCCGCACGGACTTCGTTAAGAGCTGGGTCCGAAAACATATTAAGTTTGTCAGGTGTTTGGCCTCCGCCTTACAATCCCCTTACGATTCTGCGCAGGCAATCTTTGCGCCAGAAAACCTTAGATATAACTTCATGCAATAATCGTCAACGTAGCGGCAGATAATCTCCTTTACTGGAGGCGGGTTGGATGATAACACGCGAACAACTGCAGGGGTTCGCTAACGTCAACGGCGTGCCGCTCTTCACCCAGGAGAGGGATTATGTCCAAGCGCTTTTTCTCTCTAGGCTCTACAAGCTCGAGGCGCCACTCATCTTTAAGGGAGGGTACGTGCCTCAAGCTGACACACGACTTGCCACGTTTTTCAGGGGATTTGGATTTCACCGCAACGCGCGAACTGGCTGAGGTTAAATCGGCATTAAAAGTGGCGGCAGAGGAGCTGCGTTTGGTCAGCGTGGTGGCGAAGATAAACCAAGGGCGGGCGAGGGCAGATGGGTACCAGTGCAGGCTGTAAATATTGCGGGCCGCTTTATACTGGTGAAGAAGGCACCGCTGGAGGTGTAACGATGGATGTGAGCCTCAGGCGGGATGTGATTCTCAGGCCCGAGTGGAAGACTGTTCGTTCCGTTTAT
>DTYD01000114.1 GCA_012962055.1 Hadesarchaea archaeon | reverse complement strand
GTTTCGCAAACCTTGGGTGCCTTCACAACTGCATTTTCAGCCTCACCCCGCCCCAAAACTGTAGAAGATGGGTTTAACCGTGATCATATATTTAACGAAAAGCTCAACCGATATTGGATTGGGAGTTGAGGATGTAATACAATTCCGTAATCAATCGTATACTGACCTGTTTGCAGTCCAAAACCCAGGCTTGGAATGATAACGCCCGCGTAGCGGATCCCTCCGCGGATCGAAAGCGCGTGGACAGGAACCCACTCAACGCCCACACGTACCTCATTTCCGAGTACGAGATCGACCAGGAGGGTAACCCGACCGAAAAACTCAAGCATCCCACCTATGACCGTTTTCAAAGGCCATTTTTCCTTGGTTCCATTTTGATAGGTCAACGGGGAGCTAAAAATATTCTTTATCACCAGGCCCCCCCCCCATCTACTTAGCATATTTGGCAAGAACGCCGTGGTCGCCTTCTGATTCTGAATAAGGAGGGACAGATCTACAGCTGCGCCCCACCCGTCCCCGGGCGCCTGGGTTCTGATAACCACGAGTTTGCCAGCTATTCCTACACTCCAAACTCCCAGGATCGGAATTTTTCCACCGGTAAGTCCTAGACCGCTGAGAAAACCAAAGTTCCGATAGGAAATGTAACTCATTATGTTACCAAATTGATCCGTTTCTAGGACTTTTCCACAATCTAAAACGTGGAAACTAAATGCCACATTATGCAACCCAACTGTTATATGTGCGTAGTTCGTTGTGTCAGGACGTGTATCGTAACACGAGCTAAATCTAAGTCCATTAAGGCGGGAAAGACCTGCGGAATTGAAGATTAGGGCACTGAGGTCATCAGCTAGCGCAACAAATGCTGTGCCTAAAGAAGTAGGGCGAGCACCGATCCCTAGATTAAAGAACACCGACCCAGCGTTTTCAGCCGAAACGCTGCAAAAACACACTAAAAAAATCTGCACAAGTATCAAACCGGACGAGGGACGTTTTGCCATCATCCTAGACTCACCTCTGAACTAGCATTTTCACTTGGCCCACGGGGCGACCGTCAGCGATGAGAACACAGATATAGACGCCATTTGGAAGGGGTCTACCCGCTACGTCAATTGGATGCCAGCGCCCCACTGTCGGATAGAGACTCACGCTCGGAGAAAACACGGTGGTATATACAAGGCGGCCACTTATATCGAAAATGGATATTCCCACCTCATTTATAGTATCAGGAAGAGCAAAGTAGAATACACACCCCTCGTCCCCAACGGGGTTTGGGCCGAGAATGAAAATAGTATTTCTTAAGTTGATAAGCAATAACTCTTCTGATTCCACATTGGAAACTGCTCCATAAAGGTCTGTCGCTTGGAGTCTCACCTTGTACTTTCCACCTTGGAGCCTGGAGAAATCCCACGGATAGGTTCCGGTATTGGTAATGTTAACCGCAATCGGTACCCAAGTGATATTGCCAGCTTGCCGGTAAAACAGCGATATTTTCAACTCTGCATCTTCGCCATCTGGATCTACCGCTCTCCAGGCAATTGTCACCGGATTTTCCGAAACAACTTCACCCCCAACTGGATAGTGAAGCTCAATCAATGGGGGATCATTAAACACTTTTGAAAATGGGACTGTTTCAAGAACAGGTTCGATCATGCGTTCGTACACTCCGTCACCGTCATAGTCAAGGGATAGTGTAAGAACTGATCCCGAGGCAACAAATATCTGGCCGCGCGTAGTTGTCGAGACTTCCGTCTCGGGATAATGTGCAATCACCACACGGCTCGTCTCAATGTCTGGGAAGAAAAGCTGCAGCGTGAACGTCCCTGTATCTGTACCTTGAAGTGATGCGGTGTAGCCAGTACCTAGTTCGAAGTTCTCGACTACTATAGCCACGGTGTCTTCGAGAAGGAGGTATCTGGCACCGGGGATCTCAAGGTCTATGCCTCCCTGAGTGTTTGGTCCAACATGCCTGCCCTGTGCGTCGTATAGATGCAGCTCTACGGGAGAGAACGCCTGCCATCCCAATATTGACAGGTGCAGTTTGACCCCGTTTGCCTTTGTCACTTCAAAACAAACTTCGCTGCCAAGCAGCGTTCCGCAGGCACTGAAGAAGTCACCTTTCAAAGTTCCGGATATGCCAACTAGGCTGAGGCCCCATATCTTCAGAGCGTCTGCCTCGATGGATGCTAAGTCAGTACTTATGCTGATCCTCGCCTCTGCTAAGACAAGCCATCCCCAAAGGTCGACGCTTGCTAGAAAGCTAACCCCTGAACTCCCGAGCGTGAACCCGGCCTTGGGATTTACCTCCACTCCAAACACACTAATATGACCGTGGAATTGCCCTCCTATCTGCGACGGTGTCGCGTAGAAACTTGCGCCAACGAGCGAATCTCCGAGCTGAAAACTTGCATCAAACGAAATTTTGTTTGACGCAATAGAGAAACCAACGTTCGCAGTTTGGACTGTCACTCCGAAAGGTGCGATGTTTTCTTCAAATTGGCCTCTTACGCCCTCCCGTGGATTAATGATCAGCATGGCCTTCGCATTAACCCCAGGAAGCTGAACATTAACCTGTGCCACGAATCCGTTCTCCCCAATGGTGAATCCCGCTGCCAAGGGCTCGAACTGAAAGCCCAACAAACTGAAATTAGAGTAAATGGATCCAGACACGCTTATTGTTATAAAATTAACTGTAATACTGCCTTCTAGAGAGAACTCGGTATCTATTCCAGGGATATGTAATAACTTGAAGTGTTTCCCTCCTGACAGCACACCGCGCTCCCAGTCAAGGAAAAACCTCTGGCCGCTTTCGAAGAAAACAAATGGCGATTCGCCCGGTTCGCCCAAAGTTAATCCTTGAGTTGTCTCAAATAAGAGGTATTGTTCTTTCCAATCCAGTGTTAGTCTAGCCGATCTACATGTCAGATGGACATAAGATAACAACGTTTTCTTGAAATACACTGTGCCATTAATCAGCAGTGGGTTCAGTTGAATTACCGTACCAGCCTTAACGACCACACCTACGCCAATCAGCCCCTTGGGCTTGATCCCAGAAGAAGCTTGCGGTTGGTGTTCGGCGGAGTAATCGCTTTGAGTTTGATTAGGAAAGGAAGCTGGTGTACCCATCAACGACGTTACGGCATCGATCTTGATTTCAAGATCGTCGACAATCTCAAAGCGCTTATTGAGTAGGTCAAACCGCACTGTTCCCGCGGTGGTTAGCGGAGAGAAGTAAAAAGATGAGTTCAGCCCTTTAACCTCCATGCCTTTTACTGACAACCCGATTGTGAATACCCAGTTCTTGAGGTCAACCTCCAAAGTGAAACCAGTCTTGAGAAAAATAACCGGTGAGCACTCTAGATCGACATTGATGTATCCAGTAATGTCTAAAAGTAAAGTTTCCAAGTTCAGAGTCCCGTCTGCTTTAGCAAGCGTGTCAAAGATGGGACATTTCAGCACAACGCTTACTTGAGCCAATCTCGTTTCCAAATCAAAGACGAAATTGCCAGTCATCGAGAACGGTGGAAAGGTAATCTCTCCTTCAAGTGATACCGTACCTGCGGATGGATCAATTACGAAGGTTGAGGCTACAGGAAAAATTGGATAAGCAGCAGATCCCCAATGCCCCGTAATTTGCTCAGACCAGTTGACCGACAGCACCACATTCATAGAGCATGTTAAGGTACTTGATGGGCCAAGATCAAAGAAATATGTGCCTGCGGAGTCCCCAATTTTTACGTTACCACTTAATGTGTAAGAGTTGGATGAAGGGTCAAAGCTACATGTGTCTGCTTGGAAAGTCAGCTTGCCAATACGGATGTGACCAGCAGGGCATCCTCCACCTAGTCCACCAGACGTAGTTACATGATGTGGCGCTGTGTCTATACCATCAGTTGTGCGCACGCCACGGCTATCTACAGCCACGAGGTAGTAGTCAATGCCTGCCTCTGTTACAAGCCCTCCGGGAATACTTGCTTCGTAGTTGTTAGCCCCTGTTTTGACCATCGGGATCGCACTGTATAAAATGTGCCCCCCCTCTCGGTAGTATACCCACGCCTCTTTTACGTAGTCGCCGTCAGAAGTGTCCGGGTCTGTGATCTCAGCCGTGATCTGAATAGCCACTCCTACGGTTGCCACTGTTACCGGGGTGTGCGCGATCTCGGGAGCATGGTTTGGCAGAACAGCCCATTGATGGGGATACAAGTCTGGCTGGTTTGGTGGCGAGGTAGTCACGAGCACACCATCTGATGCCACTAGGTAGAAGTCAAGACCAGGCGCTTGAACATCGCTTCCTGGGATAGTGGCTTCGTACGTGGTCCCCGTTGTAGGAGTCATTGCTATTTGCTTGTACGTGCCAGTCCCCGTACTTCTATATAAAAGTCTGGCATCTTGTATCCCAACATCGTCGTACATGGTAGCGGTAATCCGGACGGGGGTCCCACCAAAGATACTTGAGCCAGGAGGGACCTCAGTCCCGTTGGTATAAACTTGTACGTTCTCTACTACAGGAGCGCGGGCACTCGTCCCAACCACATAGGTACGCGAGTCTTGATCGGTGGATCCGAGAGCAGACACGCTTACAGTGACAGTACGCGTGGTCCCGTCGTATGCAGGATTGTGCGTTTGGTACGCTAACAAGTACTGCTCACGGCTCAGGCGAGCGATGTTGTTGTATATCTCAAGCAAATCCGAAATTTGGGGAGTGCCTTTATAGAGTCCTCCTGTATTATCAGCAATTTGCTGCAATAATACCGTATCGGCATCGTTTCCTATCCCAATCGTGTAGACCGGTACTTGGACCATAGCAGCAAAGTCCAGTACATCGACCAACGAATGGGAACTAGCGTTTTCCTGCCCGTCCGTAAATGCGATGACAGCCTTGATGCCTGAAATTTTTCCACACTCCTCCAGTGCAGTGTAGATCGCATCAAGAAAAGCTGTGCCTCCCGAAGCGCTAAGACCGTCAATTGCTGACACTAAAGAAGCCTTGTCGTAAGTAAAAACCTGCACCGTATTAACCGAGTAGTTAAAAGAGATGATGGCGCCTTGATCTAGGTCTGCTAAGTTGGCAACGAAGTCTTTAGCTGCAGCCTTTGCGTCAAAGATCTTCTGGCCACTCATGCTTCCGCTGCAGTCAATCACCAATGCGACTGCTATACCACCATATCCAGTAACAACTCGGACATCCACAGGAGATTCCAGAGTAGGAGACGGCTCAAGTGTTGACTGTTCAGTAACTGTGAAATGCCCCGCATCAAGCCCTCCGACTATATTGCCAAACGAGTCAGTCACAGTGACGAAACACTCGATAACTGGGAATTTGGAGACGTTCAGCTGCACAAAATCAATATTTACATCACTTAAAGCAGACGCAAATATAGCTGTTTGAATCGACAGAAATACTAAAATCTTAGCCTTATTCCCAACTTGATTGCTCTTGAACCTCATTTTGTTCAACAACATGACAAAACTAAATCAGTATAGTAATATGAAGTTAGTTTGTCAAGTGCTCGAGGTAAATGGGCCAAGACATGGTGACCCACCCCTGAGCCCGGATCTAGAGGCG
>DTYD01000113.1 GCA_012962055.1 Hadesarchaea archaeon | reverse complement strand
GTCCACATATCCTGCTTTTAAGCGTTGCGGTTGGCTTCAGAAAAATATTGGCTTTTTTCTGAGACGTAACATCAACCGTAGAAAAGGGCGAATGTCGCGATCAAACCAGCTGACAACGATGCGGCAGTGGCGAGAAGCATATTTGAAATAGGTCCTGCTCCAGCTTCCGGTTTAAGAGGTTTTCCCCGAATACGATACAACATTCGTATGGCCCGCTGGGTTCCCAGGTGGGCTGACCAGAGGGAGAGTGGAAGGTTTACAGTGAGTACGAGCATGATGAAGAAAACCACCCAAAGCTCGTTGGGGGGGATAGAGGTCAAGGTCCATCTTCCCACCATTATTTCGAGGTTGCTGATGAGCAGAGCGTCCTGTACACCTCTCGAGAAAAGGAAAATGGCGGCCCCCGCCCCAAAAAAAATCTGGGATAGCACGAAAATCGCAACAATGGTGAAAGCGAAGTACGGGAGCGGCTGCCACCAACTCAACTGGGCCGGTGACGGCACACTCACAGCTTGTCCCAATTCCGCGAAGATGCTGGAGCCGTTTCCCCACCTTCCATAGACAACACCGAGTACCCAGCTTCCAACGACTAACAGCCAGAATGCGTAATGCCAGTATTCTCCCCGCATTGCCTCACCGGGGGTCATGTTCACCCGGATTTTCGCTCGTAGTCGCGTCTAGCGGTGTTTATCGCACGGCGGAGGTAATTATGTTCTATATTCTTTGCGGAAGGTCGTGGCGTTTGGACATCTGGTTTTTGGACCGCAGTGCCTTTTTCTAAAGCGCTCAACCTGCGCTCCAGTTCAGAAAGGCGGTTCATCAACAAATTTAACCTGTTTTCAATTGACAGAATATGCTCGTCTTTGGGGGCTGCTATCACGGTTCCACCGTTTTCAACTCCTCTGCTGCGATATTAATCGTTTTGGGTTCCTAGAAACGAAATAGCTTTTTGCGGTGTCGTATCCAATTCTAATCGAGCCGCCGTGGCTCAGCTGGTAGAGCGATCGCCTCGTAACTCAGCTGGAGAGCGATAGGTCGCGAGTTCAATCCTCGCCGGCGGCTCCATGTTTAAGTTTTGTAGTTAAAATGGGGACTGGTGGAATCGTGACCGAAGGTTACGTCGGGGAGATATTCAACTCGGTCCAGGGCGAGGGGTTTTACGTCGGGAGGCGACAGGTCTTCGTTCGTTTTGCCGGATGTAATTGGGATTGTATATACTGCGACACCGAAGAATTTAGAAATTTTCGACCGGACACCTGCAAAATCGAGACAACCTCCGGCGCGAGGAAATTCAAGCACGTAAGAAATCCGATGAGATACACCGAGGTTCTTCGGCACGTCAGACGTTTAACGGTTCCATCCACCCACAGCATCTCGCTGACCGGTGGAGAGCCGTTGCTGGCCGGAGATTTTCTCGTCGGTGTGGCGCGCGCATGCAAGCGGTCGGGTTTCACTACCTACCTCGAGACGAACGGCGTGAGTAGCAGGGCGATGAGAAAAGTGCTCAAATACATCGACGTCGTAGCTATGGATCTCAAGTTGCCAGAACACCAGGCGGCACCGCGTTCAGGCTGGCGCCGTCTATTCGAGGAAGGACTTACATGCGTCAGACTGGCACTCAAAAAAGGCGTGAATACTTTTGTGAAAATAGTGATACTCCCATCCACCCGACCGAGAACAGTCTCGCACGTGTCTAAACATCTCGCAAAGCTCGAAGTGCCCGTCGTCCTGCAGCCAGTTACTCCGGCCCGTAAAGTTTATGATGCCCCATCGATGACGTACGTGTGCCGCCTTGCCAAAACCGCTGCCAAGGCAGGGGTCGGAGAAATAGCAATAATCCCCCAAGTGCACAAATTGATTGGGGTGCTCTGATGCGGATTGACCTTATGGAGGGACTGGGGTTCTCGGCCGCTCACTTCATTATAGGCCACAAAAAATGCGAATACCTCCATGGCCACAACTGGCGCGTGGGGGTAACGGTGGAGGGGAAGCAGGACGAACGTGGCATGGTCGTTGACTTTCTGGAACTCAGATCTCTGTTGAAGAAACTTTGTGATAGCTACGATCACCGACTTTTGTTACCGGAGAAAAATCCGGCCATCAAGCACCTCTACGGGGGAGACAACATCCGCATCTCCGTACACGGCCGAGAATTCGAGTTCCCGGTGGAGGACGTGGTCTGGGTCCCGGCGATCAACACCACGGTTGAGGAACTCGCCAGGTTGGTGGCGGATGAGGTGGTGAAAAAATTGTCCGCATATCCCAACGTGAATAGGATAACCGTGCTGGTCGAGGAATCTCCGGGGGAAAGCGCGACTGAAGAAAGGCGGATCAGGGCATGACGCGAGGAACGTATTCCCTGATAGTGCACGTGCCTTATGAATTGGCCCTGAGCGTCGGGGAACTCGGAAAAATTGTTTTTAAGCCCGGTTACTATGCGTACATTGGCTCTGCTTTAGGCGGGCTGGAAAAGAGAGTGGGCCGCCACCTTCGCGAGGAAAAGAAGGTTTACTGGCACATAGACCATCTGCTCATCCATGCACGGGCGGTTGATGTGATCGTCGCGCGTGGTGAGGGGCGGAATGAGTGCGTGGTGGCAAAAGAGCTGGCAGATGGACTCCCTAGCATTCGAGGATTCGGGTCCAGTGATTGCCGGTGCGAGAGTCACCTCTTCTACAGCCCCGATTTTAACGATCTCCTCAGACGGGTTTTGAGCGGATTCAAAGCGTGCGGCCTGAAGCCCGAGAAGGGTGTCAAGTATGGTTAAAAAAGGTCGACGTGAGCGGAAGCGGGAACATTATTATCGAATGGCCAAGCGCGCGGGTTACAGAAGCCGTGCCTCCTACAAACTGAAACAGCTCAATTCGCGTTTTGGGATTCTCAAGCGGGGGGATGTGGTGGTGGATCTGGGTGCTGCTCCCGGTGGCTGGCTTCAGGTTTCCCGCGAGGAAATTGGCGACCACGGGTTTGTACTGGGTGTGGATCTCCAGCCCGTCCTCAAACTTCCATATGAAAATGTACGTATGATAGTAGCCGACATCACCGACCCGTCAACACCCGAGCTGATCAAAAGAAATCTTCCCCGTATATCCAACGTGGTCCTTTCGGATGTCTCGCCGAAGATATCCGGGGTCTGGGGCGTCGACCATTTTCGCTCCATCACCCTCGCTCGCGCTGCGTTGGGTATCGCAGAACGTGTTCTCTCCCGAGGAGGAAAACTGTTGATAAAGGTCTTTCAGGGGGAATTTTTCGATGAGTTTGTGGACGATCTCAGGAAAAAATTTGAGCTGGTGAAGGTTTCAAAACCTCCCGCTTCACGAAAGGGAAGCGCTGAGGCGTACATCGTCTGTAAGGGATTCAAAACCTGGTCCCGAAAACCTAACATATCTTCACACGAAGACACGGTAGGCCGGTTTTCAAGCTCCCCACGAAGGAGAGCC
>DTYD01000112.1 GCA_012962055.1 Hadesarchaea archaeon | reverse complement strand
GCCTACAGGTGTCGGACCTGCGGGTTCGCGACCAGCCGGCACCTCGTGGCGAGCTGGAACATAGCTAAGGATAGGGCGAGGCGCGTCCCCGCCGACTGCTGGCAGATGCAACGGGTAGCGGAGTGGCCCGTGGCCACGGCGAAACTATCCGTGGAGCCAGAAAAAATCTCGTGTCAGGCTGGTGTACAGTTTGACACAGAATTTTAGGACGGATAAAAAGTGACAGATTTTTCACTGGAGGAATTGTTGAGGGTGTATCAAGACGAGAAAACCTCACGGGACTTGATTGAACTTCCTGAGGATTTTTACCGGAGTGTTGCCGGACATATTTCGCAACTGATTTCCGAACTAAAACATGGGGATGAGCTTAGACGGAGGTTGCTTTTGGAAGAACTCAAAAGTGTTGCGTCCATGACCCAAGAGATTCATCTTACCAGAGTCTCAAAAACCATGGGCAGGATAGACCGGGGGCGCCCCCCCGCTCAACTGCTCGAGCGCGAGCGGTATACATTCAATGAAATACGGCAAAGTCTGGAAAGGCTTCAATCGGATTTGGTTTATTCCATCATAGCTGGAAAGATTTCCACGCCCGCTCCTCTCGAGTTAACAAATACCTTGCTGACCGTACTAATAGATGTACCGGAAAAGATAATCTGTGTTGACATGCGTGGGTATGGACCATTCACCAAAGGCGAAATTGCCAACATCCCGACCCAAAACGCCGAGATGATGGTAAGGCGCGGCGTGGCCAAAAAAATAGCGGTCAAAGTGTAGCAACGATACCCTTTTTGGGGCCAACCACCGAAGTTTCCGAGGGAACCGTATGCTGATCCCTAAAAAAATTCGAACGTACTGCCCATCGTGCAGGAAACATACCGAGCACAACGTTTCACAGCTGAAAAAACGTTCTGCCCGTAAGCTCAGCTGGGGCCAACGTCAATTCTCCCGTGTCACAGCGGGTTATGGAAGCCAGCCCAGATCAGAACAAAAAAAGTTTTCAAAAACAGCGAAAAAAGTTGTCCTCATGTTGAAATGTAAGGAGTGTAAAAAGTCCCGTCCTCACAAAGGTTTCAGGAGCAAAAGCGTGAAATTTGGGGAGTGATCTGGTGGTGGGGAAACAGGTGGCCAAGTTTCTGAGGGTCAGATGCACCGATTGCGGTAACGAGCAACTGGTATACAGTCATGCAAGTACGCCTGTAAAGTGCCAGGTGTGCGGTAAAACACTTGCTGTACCACGTGGAGGGAAGGCAGAATTAAAAACCACATCCCTCGGCACACTGGAGTAGGGTGTTAGTTTGGTCAAACGTCGATCCGAATGGCCCTCGATAGACGAATTGGTAACGTGTACGATAAAGAAAGTCTTTCCTCAAGGCGCTTTTGTAACTCTCGATGAATATGGTGAAAGAGAAGGGATGATCCACATATCAGAAGTCGCATCGGGTTGGATCAAAAATATCCGGGACCACGTCCGGGAAAACCAAAAAGTTGTCTGCAAGGTCTTGGATGTAGATCCCGAACGAAAACAAGTAGATCTCTCAATCAGGAGGGTGAAAGACAGCGAACGTAGGTGGAAAACTGAACGACTTAAGCTGGAGCAGAGGGCCGAAAAGATGCTGGAGATTGCGGCTGGCAGGCTCGAAAAAAATCTCGATCAAGCCTACGAAGAGGTCGGTTTTGCCCTTCAGGAGAAATTTGGAGACCTTTACTCAGCGCTCGAGTTCGCCGCCAAAAGCAGGGGGGACCTAGCAAACCTCGTGGGCGAACGTTGGGCCGAGGTACTCAGCGAAGTTTCTGCATCAACCGTTCAATCCCCTACATACAAGGTAACCGGCTTTGTGGATTTGAGTTGCCCCGCCCCGGACGGTATCGAGGCGATAAGATCTGCTATGATCAACGCTCGTGACTCCGTGAAGGGTGATAACACCGATGTGGAGTTTTACTACGTCGGCTCGCCTAGATATCGCAT
>DTYD01000111.1 GCA_012962055.1 Hadesarchaea archaeon | reverse complement strand
TTAATCCTCCGGTCTACAGCTTCAGCTTCAGTTTCAGCATTTGGGCTTATCTCGATGAAAGCGTTTATCCTCTCATTCAGTTTTTCTACCCGTTCAAGTGCACTGCGAACGTTTTCGGCAGCGGAGAACTCACCCAACTGTATTTTTTCCAGTTTTTCTAACGTTTCTTGGTCCATCGTGCTACCTCCACTTTAAGTCTCCCCTGTTCGTCCGAACTCGGCATGTTCGAAATGAACCGTTTTCGAAAATCTGTACGTTCCGCTATGGAGGTCGGTTCCCCATCCGGACGGACGACGTTGTACGCTTTTTGGCTGTAGTACGTTTCCTTAATTTCCGGAAGTTTCCCAGCGGCTTCGATAAATGATTTGAGTATCTCTTCGGCACTTCGTTCTATCTCCCCTCTTTTTTCAACCATCTCGATCCTCTCCCTCACTTCATATCAGAGGTGCTATAAGAAAAGTTTAGGTCTCAATGTCTCGGCACACCGTAAAGCACATACCTTTGGGAGTAGACAGGATGTTGAGGTTATGAAACGACCTGCAATGTTTTGGAAAAAACTTCAAAAGGGAAAAGTTCGGTGTACTCTATGTCCTAGATACTGTGTCGTCCCCCCGGGTAAACTTGGGTTTTGTAGGGCCCGCAAGAATGTAAATGGTGAATTTTACACCTTGGTCTATGGATCAATTATCTCAATGGGTGTAGATCCTGTGGAGAAGAAGCCCTTTTACCATTTCTGGCCGGGGAGCAACGCTTTTTCTATAGCAGTTCCTGGATGCACGTTCAGGTGCCTCCACTGTCAAAACTGGGAAATCTCACAGGTTGGGGTGGAGGGCGTAAAATATGAGGACCTCTCGCCGGAACGCATTGTGGACATCGCCAAACGTTATAATTGTAAAGGGATATCTCTGACTTATTCAGAGCCAATCTTGGCAAGTGAGTATGCCATTGATATCGGAAAGCTTGCCCGCCGTGAAGGACTGTACACTACCTACGTTACCAACGGTTACATCACGCTCGATGCGCTGCAGGAGCTTGCCCCCCACTTGGACGCAGCCAATGTCGATGTCAAGGCATTCAACGATGATTTTTACAGGAAGATATGTGGGGTCTCAGGTATCAGGCCGGTGTTGGAGACATGCGAGTGGATGGTCGGGCATGGCGTCCATCTTGAGGTAACCTACTTGGTAATTCCTCGTGAAAATGACAGTCAGGACGAAATTCGAAAGTTTTGTAAATGGGTCATTGATAAACTTGGTCCTGATGTACCCATCCATTTCAGCCGTTTCTACCCGCACTATAAAATGACCGACCGCGAATCGACCCCCATTATGACCCTTGAACGAGCTATGAGCATCGCGAAGGGAGAGAGCATCCACCACGTGTATATAGGAAACGTCCCAGGCCACGAAGGGGACAATACTTACTGTCCAAAATGTGGGGAGCTGCTTATCGAGAGATGTGGGTTTGATATAATCCAATGGCGGCTGAAGGATCATCGATGTCCAAAATGCTATACCAAAATAAACATTATCGGAGAGTACAAGCCCGCTGATTAGCTATTTTATCGGATGGCGGCTTTCAGTTCTCTCATCCCAAGACTCGCAAGTTCTTCCGCTCGTTTGTCTGTCTTGGCCTCCGCGAAGCATCTAAATATCGGCTCAGTTCCTGAAGGACGCATCAGGAGCCATCCATCCGGGAATATCACGCGAAGCCCGTCTGTTCGGTCTAGTTTGTATTTGCTAAAGCGTTTTACGATGGTGTTGAGGACTTTTATCTTGAGTTTATTTGGACACTCGACCCGCTTTTTGACTTGGGAGTATTGAGGCAGTGATGCGTTTAGTTCTGAAACACTACCACCGCTTCGGTCGAGGGCTTCCATAAATTTTACAGCCGTCATAATCCCCTCTCGACAGAACAACCAATCGAAGAAGAATACTCCTCCGTTTTCCTCCCCGCCTATGTCTCCACCACCTTTTCGGTATTTGCCAACGATTTCCGGTTCCCCCACCCGCGTTCGGACGATTTTTCCTTTAAATCTTTTTGCAACGTCGTCCAGAACGGAGCTCGTGGCAACCGTAGTTACGATGCGATGCCGCTTTTTCCCTTTCAGATAATGCAGGGCAACGAGTGCGAATACACGGTCACCTGTGAGGATTTCCCCTTTTTCGTCCACCACAATAGTTCGATCTGCGTCCCCGTCGTGGGCTATTCCGAGGTCAGCTTTGTACTCTACAACGGTTCGGGCAAGTTCTGTGAGGTTCTCAGCGATTGGCTCTAATTTGCGGCCGGGGAAAGTGCCGTCGAGCTGACAATTCATCGATATCACTCGACACCCAAGCTTTTGGAGTAGGTAGGGGGTCACCATACTACCAACAGCATTTCCACAGTCCACGACTACCTTCCACTTTTGTTTGAATTTTGAAACGCGTTTGAGGACAGCTTGGATGTATGGGTTAATCGCGTCTGCCTCGCTTACCTGACCTATCTGCTGCCAACCGACCCGCTTGCCACTTCTGTTCACGATGTTTTCGATTACTCGTTCACGTTTTCGCTCGAATCCAGCGCCCTCCCGATCCCAGAACTTGATCCCGTTGTATTCAGGAGGATTATGGGAAGCCGTGATGATGGCTCCGGCGTCACATGAAAAGTGACGGATCCCGAAACTCAAGACAGGGGTAGGAGTTAGTCCAAGCTTGAGCACGTTACATCCTCCAGCAATGAGACCTGCGACTATGGCATGTTCAAACATTTCACTAGATGTGCGATTGTCACGCCCCACCGCCACCCGTCCCTTGTTCTTAAGATACGTTGCGAGGGCTAAGCCCAAATCAAAGGCATTCTTGGGTGTAAGTTCTTTGTTCACGAGCCCGCGGACGCCGAAAGTTCCAAACAGCTTTGGCATCGTTCTCAGGTCCTTACTCTCCGCACACATATTAAATTGTGGCGGCCAGTCTATCATGGGCCCGTGGCCAAGCCGGGATAAGGCGGCAAGTGACAACACCCGTAAGCCTTCTATCTTGGTGAGGAAAGCTGCAAATCGAGGGTTCGAATCCCTCCGAGCCCGCCATATTGGTGCCTCCTG
>DTYD01000110.1 GCA_012962055.1 Hadesarchaea archaeon | reverse complement strand
GAAGTTTGGGTTGAGATCTGGAACGCCTCTAGCCCAAGCTTTTGCATCACTTGGCGCTCCAGCTCATTTGGTTTACTCTTGCCACTCAGTAGTGCTTGAAAGCTGGCCGATGTGCCGACCGCACCTTTTATCCCCTTACCCTTGACGAAATTCCGAAGAAGAATTTCAACCGCGTGAACATCTAGAATCAAATCCTGCGCATAGCCGGCCAATCTATAACCAAGCGTTGTCGGCTCGGCCGGTTGTAAGTGGGTCCAGCCGATACACGGTAAATCTTTGTACTGTAGGATTTTCCAGGAAAGTGAATCCAAACAATTGACCAACCCAATAAGTAATATGTCAAGCCCAGCCTTGATCCGCAGCGCATCTGCATTGTCCTCGATATCCATGGAGGTCGCACCGAGATGAATTTTTTTACCGCCGACCGGGCACTGCTCCGCATATGTTTTTATTTCGGCCATCAAGTCGTGTTTTATCCTGCGTTCGACTTCGTGCGCACGTTTCAGATCTATGTGCTCAGGACCCATCTTCGATCTTAAATCCGCCAACTCTTTCTGGGTCACGAGACCATACTTCGCCTGAGATTCTGCAAGCGTTACCCAGATTTTTCTCCAAATTGCCCTGTAATTTATTTCAGAAAAGATCCTCCTCATTTCTGGGCTTCCATAACGCCACGTAAAAGGAGAAATGAAAGTACTGTGGTCAAATTTTTCCGCCAACCCATCACCGCCCCGACCAACAAACCTTCTCCGCCGGCCTCTTTAAACTTTAGCTGCCGAGTTCGGAAATGTATAAATCTTGACTGAGGGGAGTATCTCCGGATGTCACCAAAGATAGTCATCCTGTTCGGTTCCAAGGCGGACTTATTTTGCTGAGCAGATGGGACAACTATTGAAGAGATTTGAGATAGAGTTTGAACAACGAATTGTCTCCGCCCACAAGACGCCAAAAGAATTGCTCAAAATACTAAAAAACTACGAGAAGAAGAGGGGTAAACTGGTCTACATAACAATTGCTGGCAGGTCGAACGCTCTCTCTGGGGTGGTGGACGCAAACACGAAATATCCGGTTATCGCATGTCCCCCCGTCCAGAAAAATCTTAGAGTGTGGATATTTATTCGTCGCTCCGCATGCCGAGCGGTGTGGCTCCTCTTGTGATTCTAAATCCAGAATCAGCGACTTTGGCGCGGTGAAGATCCTGGGACTAGGCGACAAGGGACTCACAAAAAAATCCTGAGCTACCAAAGTATGATGAAAAAATCGAAGTGAGTGATCGTTCTCTTAGATGCCAAAAGTGATTTGATGGAAGAGGTCCTGACGGAGTCTTGCCTCCCGCTCAAACTTCTCAAATGTGGTAAAGTGAGAGATATATATGATTTATCCGACAAGTTGCTTGTTGTTTCCACCGATAGAATCTCAGCTTTCGACGTTGTTTTACCTGATGGCATGCCAGGAAAGGGGGAAGCTCTGAACAGAATATCTGCTTGTTGGTTTGGTGGACTCAGAAAGATAATACCAAATCACATGCTAGACATCGTAGATCAGCGGATCATGCTTGTGGCAAAAGCCGAGCCAATAAAAATCGAGTTTGTCGTTAGAGGTTATCTCTATGGTTCGGCTTGGGAGAACTATCGTTTGGGCAAACCAATTTCTGGGATAAAGCTCCCGGCAGGTCTAAACAAGGCCTCTAAATTGCCAGATCCGATCGTCACTCCGACAACCAAGGCAGAAACCGGTCACGATATTGAAATGACCAAGAAAGATGTGGTAAAAGAGCTCGGAAAGGATACCGCCGAGCAAGCTGAAGAAACCTGTATTAAATTATATGAAGAAGTTTCAAAAAAAGCAGAAGCCAACGGCATCCTCGTGGCAGACACAAAATTTGAGTTTGGTTTCCACTCCGGAGAACTGATGCTGATAGATGAGATATTCACGCCGGATTCCTCCAGATTTTGGCCTCAAGATGGTTATGAGGCTGGGAAGGACCAGTACAGCTTCGATAAACAATACGTTCGGGATTACCTACTAAATATAAAGTGAAACAAGCAACCGCCAGCTCCAACGTTGCCGAAAGAAGTAATCTCACAGACTTCAAAAAGATACATCGAGTGTTATGGGAAATTAACTGGACGGAAATTTTAGATTCCGCTTGTACCACTACCTTTAAACTTTGTTCTCCGGCATAAAAAGGTACAAATATTAAAACTAAGGCCGAGATTGGTTTGGTGTTATGAAGTTCCTGAAAGAGGCTTGTGGCGTATTTGGGGCGTACGATATGGATGGTGGCCCGGTAATCTCTTATCTTTATTGGGGTCTAATATCCCAAAATCACCGCGGACATCACTCACATGGATTTCTCACATTTGACAACGGCTTTTCCTCACACTACGGATTAGACTTGTTACCTCCAGTGAGACACCCACTTACCAGAAAATTGTTTAAAAAATTACGAGGTGCTGCAGGAATCGGGCACGTTCGATATGCAACTTCTGGAAAGGACAACAAACGCTGGCTTTTGAGGGACACACAACCGTTTATCGTGGAAGACGGCGGCGCTAAAATCGCTCTCGCCTACAACGGCAACATCGTAAATGTCTCACAACTCAGACTGGAACTTAAATCAGAATTTGGTAACCTTTCGACCTCCTCCGATGTGGAGCTAATAAGCAAGAAATTGTTGCAGGGCTTGAAAAAAGATCGTGGGCTAAGTTCCTCTGTGAAAGCCTGCATGCGGGAGGTGGAAGGGGCTTTTTCCGTTGTTGGGTTGACCCAAAAAGGGGAACTCTTTGCTTTCAGGGACTCCCTTGGGATAAGGCCTCTTTGTTACGGACATGACGAAGATAAAAAAATCTTTGCCGTTTCATCCGAGAGCGTTGGGTTGAACATCAACAATTTCCAGTATGAGTCGGAGATAAAACCCGGAGAATTGTTGGTGTGGTCAAAGGATGGTTTCACGCAGGAACAGCTAGTGAAACCCAAAATGAGGGCATTTTGCAGTTTTGAGTTTGCATATTTTGCCAGGCCTGATTCAATCCTCAACGGTGGAAGCAAACCTGTGTACAAGATAAGGGAAGATTTTGGGAGGAATCTTGGGAAAGAAGATTCAGAAATTAATAACAAAATAGATATTGTCATTTCAATACCCGAAACCGGCGATGATGCGGCATACGGCCTACACGAACAAACTGGCATACATTGGGCACGAGCTTTGAGGAAGCATCGTTATGTGACAGATCGTGCATTCATCACCACTCACAAAGAGCGTGAGATGATCATAATGAAGAAGCTGAACATCGGAGGAGAAATAAAAGGGAAGAGAGTGGCAGCTGTGGAAGACAGCATAGTTAGAGGAGACACATCGCGCAGGATAATCAAAAAGATGAGGGAAGCAGGGGCAAAAAAAGTGCATATGTACATCACATTTCCACGGATAATCTCACCATGTTTTTATGGAATTGATATGTCCACGTTTAGCGAACTGATAGGGGCAAAACATGATGCGACAGAAATAGCGAGGATCATAGGCGCGGATAGCGTCCACTATCAATCAATCGAGAATTTCGTCAAGAGCACGGGTCTGGAGAGAGATGAGCTCTGCCTCGGCTGTCTGACATGTCAATATCCCACCCCACTTGCACAACAAATAGCAGATAAAATGAAAGCTAAATTTGAGAAAGGGGAGAAGGAGACAGGCAGAGTATATGAAAGTTCTTAGAATCTTCCGTGTCCATTTAGAATCAAGTTAAAATTTTCTCCATATGTTTTTTGCTTCTGGCTATGTATTCTGGAAGCGCTATGTCTTCCCGGTGCCTTAGAGGTCCATCAATTTTTCTAACACCGCCAATGGAGATCTCCCTAGCCTCCTCCAAGGTATCGGATACTCCTACAACGGCGGCCACTCTAGATTTCAAAGCGTGAAACTCCCCGCTCTTTAGCTCCACGGCGCCCGGATAAATCCAAAAATTATCACCATACTTTTCCTTCAATTTTTCCGCTTTGCCCAGATCAATTTTATTTGGACCGGAGTAACTGGCGTATCCACCGTACCCCAAGGGAACGGCATAAGTCACAACCGTCGCCTTGTCTTCAAAATTAAGTTTTCTCAAATTCCCATCTAAACATTTGAGGCATACATCAACGAAATCTTCTTTCAAAATTGGTAGAATATTCATCACTTCGGGGTCCCCCCACCTGCTGTTCATCTCAAGGACCTTAACACCGTCTTTTGTAATTATGTATGCCATATACAAATTCCCCCTGACTTCCGGATTCCTTTTGGTTTTTTTCAACTTCTCGTGAATCTTTTCCCCTATCTCCAAAGCTTCTTTCCAATCCCCCTCCCTCATAAATGGAAGCAAGTTTTCTCTGTCCTTGTAGGAACCCATTCCCCCGGTATTGGGTCCCAAATCCCAGTCGAATGCCCTCTTGTAGTCCCTAACGGCTGGAGTAGGAACCAAATGCTCCCCATCGGAAATAAACTGCAGAGAAAACTCCTCTCCGTCTAACTTTTCCTCGACTATCACGGGGCCTTTCTCAAAATTTGGTAGGAAATAATTTTCAAACAAACTTTCTCTAGATGTGAAATGGTCTCCCCAGATACCCACACCCTTTCCGGTTGCTGGTGCGTCGGGTTTGACGGCCACGTCGTCTCCAATCTCGTCCAGCCACTCGTAAACATCCTTTTTAATTGCACTTTCTGATCCGTAATCTTTAGGATAAAAGACTCTGAACCTCGGATTTGCAGACGGAATTATCTCGGCGATCAATTTTCTTTGTTCGACCTTGCTTTTCTCAATGAAGTACCCGGATGTTGGACATATCATTTTTATTTTAGTTTCTTTTTCGATTTTATCTCTGACCCCGTTCATTCCGGGGGCTTCTGGACCAAGCACTCCAAACTCTATCTCATTCTTGTGCCTCTTCGCAAATTTGGTGATATCCTTCACATTCAAATCCGGGATTACGACGTGTTTACCTCCTGTTCCCTCAACTTTTTTTACACTAAAGGGATTCCTTTGTTTGTCTGCTATGAAAAGCTTTACCTTGTGACCGCTTCTTGAAAGAAAATCTGCCATACAAGCGAACCTGCTTCCATAACTGATCCCCAAAACCCCGATCGCCATCTTCATCCCATTCTCACAATTTTTTTGACCCATTTATCGTCGTCTTTCACGTAAATGTTTTTCTCAGGGTCGATAGCAAACATTCCCCTCGACAGCATGTTTAAAGCTTCTCTGTAGGCCGGACCATCACATTTTTCTTTCATAAGTATTTGTTGTTCCTTTGGATTTCTATTCTCCACAGGCAGACCTTCGGAAATCACCAAAATCGGTCCGTGATCCGGTTTCCGGCTCATCAGGTGTATCGTGGATCTCGTGACCTTCTCACCAGTTTCTATTTGGTCTTTGACAGAATCAGCGCCGGTATATTTCCTCTTTCCATTTTTCTCAATCGATAAATCCGCAGGGTGTACATTCAAAACTTGATATCTGCCTAAAAACTTCTCTGTTATGATGTACATGTAGCCCGAACACGCAATTATGTCTGGTTTCCACTTTTTCTCATTTATAATTGACAAGAGTTTTTCGTCGTATGCCTCTCTAATTTTCATATCTGTGATCGGCCTGTCCCCGTAAAATTCGCGGATATCCGCGACTTCGACTGGTATCCCCAACTTTTTTAGCTTCTCGATACCCGAAGCATTTTTGTTCGTGGAAATGGCACCGATGACTTCATGCCCCTCGCCTTTGACCATAAAGGGAACGGCGCTGGCACCTCCAGAAAACAACACAACAATCTTCATTTTTCTATCCTTTTTTGGACTGTAAATGGGCCTTAAACTTTGGATCATGAACCACCGCCATGTCGATAACCCTTCTTTAGCCCTATAATTATTACTAGTTTAACGATGATGCACGAAATTGTTATAAATACAACAAAATATTTAAATATGTATTGTTATATATACAACAAATGAGAGATATGCCAAGAATTTTGATCATCTGGGACGTAAAATCGCGAGGCTCACCGGCGACCCTGTTCTACCGGGCGCTCTGCGGATATGATTACAAAACAAAAGCAGGACGTAATCACTCGCCCGGAATCCTCGACGAGTTACCGGAGGATGTCTGGCAGTTTATAAACCGGAGCACCCTCCTAATTGAAGAGGAGTATGCCAAACTCGTGGAAAAAATCTTTAAAGAATTCAACGAACACTTGGTTTGGTACAAATTTAAAGTTGAAAACAAGAGGTGGTAAAAATGGTTGAAAAAGGGTTAAAGCTGACCGTCGCAGAAAATCGGTATCAAGCTTATGTGAACCGTGGTTTCGCCCTGATAGACAGTGGAGTAATGAAGCAGATCGGCATCAAACAGGGAGATTATGTTGAGATAACCGGATCTCGTTCAACTGGTGCAATTGCTGTTAAAGGTGCGCAAGATGATAAGGGGCTCGAGATAATCCGAATCGATGGTTTGATCCGCCACAACGCCGGTACTTCAATAGGGGAAAAAGTCACTGTGAAAAAGGCCACTGTAAAAGAAGCTAAATCTATCTCCATCGCCCCTACCGACCCACACGTAAGATTTATGGCACCCGGAGAGACCCTCAAACGTAACCTGTTGGGCAGACCTCTGATGAAGGGAGACCTAATCGCCCCCACACCTCCCGAAGAACCTGTTGAGATGAGGGGGGACCTTTTTGAGGAAATTTTCGGTGGCTTCTTTGGGAAGATGGCGTTGCCGTTTGGACTCGGTGAGGTAAAATTCGTCGTCACCAACACCAATCCTGCCGGAATAGTGCTTGTCACAGATATGACTGAGGTCGAGGTGCTACCTCAAGCGGTTGCAGTTAAGGAACTAAAAGTACCGGCCGTAACATACGAAGATATCGGTGGATTGAAAGAGGAGCTCCAACGCGTGCGTGAGATGATTGAGCTTCCACTTAAGCACCCTGAGGTTTTCGATAGACTTGGAATAGAACCTCCTAAAGGCGTGCTCCTCCACGGCCCGCCAGGTACGGGCAAGACTCTTATCGCGAAAGCTGTGGCTAACGAATCCGGAGCGAACTTCATCTCGATAAATGGTCCAGAAATCATGTCAAAATGGTACGGAGAGTCTGAAGCTCGCCTCAGAGAAGTTTTCGAGCAGGCTGAGAAAAACGCTCCATCTATTGTGTTCATCGACGAACTTGATGCGATAGCTCCAAAACGAGAGGAGGTTTCAGGAGAGGTCGAGCGACGGGTAGTAGCTACCCTGTGTACTACACTTGACGGTCTGAAAGCCAGAG
>DTYD01000109.1 GCA_012962055.1 Hadesarchaea archaeon | reverse complement strand
CTAACACTAGCAGAGCACCGGCCGCAAGAAGCCCCGCTCCAGCCACTAGGCGGCTCGAGGTCATTGCACCCATACCCTGATTGATGAGTATAGCCCCGACGACGACTAGCACTATTCCAACAAGCATGGTTGCAAAGTGTTTTGGCGGCTCGGGCACTGGCGGCGGAGTATAAGCGACCTCAGCCGACATAGCTGGGCCTTTCCATATCTGGCTTCTGTCTCGAGGGTACCCCAGGTAGCGGGATGGGCGGAGGAATATTGAGCGGTCTGGAAACAACCGTGGCCTCAATCAGCGACGTGTTGGTTATGGCTTGAAGGAGCATATGTGGGGGAGCTTTCTTGTCCTTGTAACTCTCCTGAATTTTTTCGAGTTCTTCAGAGGTGCCCGATACCAGCGCTTGCCCCTTGATGTTTATCTGCGCGACCGATGGAGTATAAGCGATTGTCACGACGAAGGGCACAGCCAGCTTTTCGGCTTTGGATTCTATCCCCACGATGTTGACGTTCGTTGAGATGTGCACTCCACTCGGGGCAGGTTTATCTCGCTCCCAGAATCGCTCGGCGGAGATGTAGTTGATGTTTACACCCACGCGCAAGTGTTCACCGTTTGAGTTTGTGCTTTCTACTATAAATCTACCTTGGTTTTGGGCCCCGGTATCAAACTAAAATTCGCATCTTTGGGGCCTGACATGAACTTCGCGGACAAGAGGTTTGGCAAGGTGTCTTCGAGCTCTTGGAGGTACTTCAAATTTTCCCAAGTCGATTTTTCGTTTAAGTTTCACTATTTTTGCTGAGCCAGCTGGCACTCGGACTTTGCACTTTTTGCATGAATACCCTTTGTCCCGCCCCTCAGACTTCATTCGCTTGGCACAACGTGGACACTTTGGATTCTCTTTTCGCAACATGGGTGCGAGCTTCCGGATGGCAATCTTCTCTAGATTGATAGTACGGGGTAGCTCCGGCTTTTCCTTAATACCGCCGTAAACACGAACTTTGTCACCAACGATGAGTTTTTTTACCACTTCTCGGAACTGACGTGTCGGTTCGTAGGCAGCGCAGTCAATCTCCCCTGTTTCATCACGGATCCTGAAGATCACGTGGCCCCCCATAACTACCTCCGGCGCTAGGCATACCGCACCGTCCACGATGGCCGACCAGTAAGGCCTCGCCTCGGAGATTTTCGCCCGGCGAAGGTGTTCATCCGTGCCTTGGTTGGTTTTGTAGACCATCACGCGCTCTATGGGCTCGAATGTTTTCACGAATTTGTGAGCTTTCTTCACGGCATCCGGACTTTCCCCCCGGATTCCATAGAGGATTGGGCAGGGTGTGTGGGGGGTGATCCGAATCTCTTCGGTAGATGGATCGAGGCTGTCAAAAGTATGTGGGTATGTTTTTGCATTCATCTCAACAACCGATTCAGCGTCAACTTTTCGTTTGGTGCCTCGATTTTTTTGGATGCGATATGCAATGAGTTCAAATGTTCGGTCGTATTCGAGGGTGTTGCCGATTGCGGCAAGCGCGCCGATCACGCCGCGGCCGAGCTTGAATTTGTGTACTTCGGCGCCAATTTCGCGTGCCAGGGATTCAGCTTCCTCGATGGTTACAATATCTTGAACAACTTTTTTTGAAAATGATTTTAATTTCTGAGGGATTTTTGCGCTCTGGTAAAAAACAACTCCCGGATTGGTGGTCTCGACGTGAAGCTCCGCTAGTTCTCTAACAGTCCGCAGAACGATTTCCTTAAGTGCTGGCATTTGGCGCTTTCCCGGACCAACAGCGAATGAAATTGAGCAATTTCCTCTTGTCTTCAATTTCCAATTTGGATTCAGCCTGATTAATTTTGGATATCCCTTGAGTCGAATGCCCACTGCTTTCAAACGGTCGATGACCACCGCTCCGACATACGTTGTGCACATGCCTTCTTTTGAGTCGGTATCATCGATTCCAACATGAATCAATGTCAAATTTAGCACCACGTAACTATAGAAGTGTTGTTTTTGAAACATTTT
>DTYD01000108.1 GCA_012962055.1 Hadesarchaea archaeon | reverse complement strand
GGGCGCTTGGGGCATGGCTCTCGCTTATGCCACTGCGTGCAGGGGCGGATGTCACCTCAAGGCGTGGACGATAGGAGATGAGGTGGTGGCCCCAAAATACGATCGTTTTTCCGTAGGCGGGAAAGCCAAGCTTGTTGTGGACCTCCAGAACCTGCGTGCGGTTGAGGACTCATTTGGTGTGTGCGTCATGGGAAGGAAAGCTATAGGCGAGAAAGAACTGGTCAGAATTTTGGCGGTCACAACCGGCTGGAACGTGAGCGTCGATGGACTGCTGACTGCTGGCGAGAGGATCTACAATCTCGAACGAGTGATCGCGGTCCGAGACGGCGTTTCACGAAAGGACGATATATTGCCGCAGAGGATCGTTGAGGGTGCGTCACCGAACCTGAGGTCCAGAATAGGGGGAGAGAACTTCGACGGGATGCTGGACGAATATTATTCCTTGAGGGGTTGGGACGAAAATGGGAAGCCAACTTGCGAAAAGCTGGAAGAACTTGGCCTGCCAGATTTGTTGAGTGTATGAAACTCATCTGAATATCCATCCAACGTTCGGCACGTAGTTTTTTATTTGGGGGAGCAGACGATTAGTGGGATTTACCTTGACCATTCCGGCGAGCTTTGAGGTGAAAAGTTCGGGCCCGCTCAAGGTTGCTGAGTTTGATTGTCATGGGTGCAAGGCGCCGAGCGCGCTCACCGATGTCAGATGCCGCAAATGTGTGCTGAGCAAACTTCGGACGGAGGGAGAAGTGGACCAAGTCATATTGCTGGGGGCCGTCACCAAAGTTTACTGCTCGCGTGAGTTATCCAGGCTGGCTAGGACGATTGCGGCAGCCGAGCAACTCGCGCTGGACCGCACCATCTACTCAGAAAAAAAAGAAGAGAAAAAATACAAGAAATGCATCGATGGGCGCGTTTCCACGGTGATGAAAGCGCTCGACAATATTCTTGCCAATCCTCACGATTTCAAACAACTCGACAGGGTGGTTGGAAATGCTCGAAAGGAGCTCAAAAAGGAATGCAGGGGTTACGGTGAGGAGAACTTCGAGAAGCTCGTAGGCTCGATAAAGACCACGTTGAAGAGCGTCGGGGTCCTAAAACGCCTCTCGCCGACTAACTACGACGATGTGTTTGTCGTTCGCGAAAAACCGTTCTTCGTCGAGGGAGTCTGGCATCCACCCCCACATCAGGCTGATATCATAGAAAGTTACGACCTGTCTGACGGGCGCGGGAAGGTCAAGATATATGAACAACCAGGCAATCCCGTACCGTTTTACGAGCTGGAACTTCCCGAGTTCAAGTTACCTGTTGGACAGCTCGAGCTTTTGGACGAATCGTTCAGAATTGAGATCGAGGAGGCCCCGGGACACGCTAGGTTCGCGTACTCACCGCGCATGCATTCGTTCGCCGAGGACTGGTACAACACCCTGCTGCACATGCTTCGGGAAGAAAAGACCCAAGTGTCCACGACAGATCTCCGAAAGTTGGCCAACATCATGGCAGGGTGGCTCACCTACAGGGTGCTGGAACCGCTGAGTCATGATGACCGGATTACCGACATTTACATACCAGCTCCACCTGAACTCCAGCCCATTAGTCTCGAACATGAAAAATGGGGAAAACTCGAAACCGGAATTTATCTGACCACGCCGGCATTGCTTGGTCTTGGGGAAACGCTCGCATCCAGATTGGGCACGGCGTTTGACGAGGTTCATCCACAGCTCGACGCTGAGATCCCGGAACTTGGGATGCGTCTGTTCTTGAGCAGATACCCGGCGATTTGGTCGCGCAGCGTCGAGATCGCGATTCGCAGACGTCGTTCCAAACCCTGGACACAGCTCCTCTTCCTCGAACGTAGGACCTTGACCCCGCTTGCGAGCTCGCTCCTCGGGAACGTCCTCCGTCTCGGTTCGAGTGCTTTTGTCATCGGGGAGATGGGAACGGCAAAGACATCGCAGGTGGAAACTTATGTCCCAGAGATAGGACCACAGCACCGCATAGTAGCGTTTCAGGACACAGAGGAGTTGCACATCGACGATTTTGTGCAGCGCGGATACAAGCTGGCGAACGTGCGGGTTTCCGACCCCGATCACCTCGAGCGTCAGGTCAATGCCTTCCTGAGGGGTGGGGCGAGTTACTGGTTGATCACCGAGGTTCGCGCAGCGGAGGCCGTGCGGGCAGCGCTCGGGGCGGCCGCGAGACAGGGCTCCCAGCCAGTCGTGGCGAGTTTTCACGCGAGGAGCAAGCGCGAGATGTTTGACCTGATCGTACACATCATGGGGTTGCACGAGGCCGCGTTCAAGTACATAGATTTCATAATCAGCACGGCCCGCTTCTCGACTCCCAAAGGAACTATAAGGCGCATAGTCGAGGTCGCGGAGGTCCTAAAAGACTGGAAGGAAGAGCCCAGATATTCCGAGCTGTTCGTCGACGACAGGAAACGCGACATCCTCGTGCCAGAAAAACTCTTTAAAGGCGACAAGAAGCTGATAAAACGCTTGAACGAACGGGACCTGTCAAAGATAGATGTCACCGGAGCTGCGAAGCGCCTTGAGTTTCTCCCGCCCCAACGAGGTGGTAGTCAGGTGATACCCCGGCTCTGCAGGCGACTCGCCATCGATGAGGACGAACTCCTCACAGCCATTTTGGCCGAGGCCCGTATGAAATCCGACCTGTTGATGCTGGCGAAAAAGAGCAAGGATACGAGCTACCTCGAACTTCCATTTGTGAACCGAGCATTCAATGCTTACTTTTCTTCGGTCAAGCGTAACGCGCCCAGTTACAGACTAGTCCTGAAGGAGTGGCAAGCTTGGCTGAAAAAACTTTGAAACCACTGCCAAAACGGTTCCCGATACCCAGCGATGTCCGTTCCGCGCTGGAGCGAATGGTCCGCCCGAGAAAGAGGAATTTCTATGAACGATTCTGCGGCGCCGGAAACGGGATCTTCGGTGGTCTGACTAAAAAAACAAAGTTAAGCGAGCAGACCCTCCGAAATTTGAGGGATGCTAGGCTCACCGTCAAACCAAGCGAGTGGGTCGCCGGCATGCTTCTCGCGATATTTCTCCCAATAGCGTTTACCATGTTGCTCTGGTCGGTGCTCGTCCTGCTGGGCGGTGATTTTTTTGGCCTGCTTTACATGCCGCTCTTTGGCGCCTTACTAGGTGGATTATTTCTGATGGCGTTCCAAGCTTACCCCTCATCGCTGGCGGCCTCGCGCAAGAGCGATGCACAGAGCCGGGCGATAAGCACGATAATGTTGCTGAGCTTCTCGCTCTATCACCGCCCGGATCTGCGCGGAGCCACAATCCAAGCGGCGGATTCCAGCGAGGGAAAACTTGCAGAGGACCTCCAGAGAGGCCTACTTGACCTTGACGAGCGCAGGCGGTACGAGACCGTGCGTCATCTGCTCACGGTGATCGCAAACGAGTGGGGAGGGATCGACGACAGCACGCGACAGGCGATCTTCGATCTGCTTCGATCAACCGGCACCAAGGACGAAGCAGCCCGTTTGTCGGACGTGTCGAAAGCCCCCGAGCGGGTGTTGGAGGGTGCCGATGAACAACTCACCCGTCGACTTAACAGCCTGATGATGCCGACCCTCGCGTTTCTGACATTCAGTTCGCTGGCCATAATTGCTGTGGTGGGGCTCTCCCCCTTGTTCAAGGTGATAGGAATGCAGTTTGTCGATCTGAAGTTCTTCGCCTTGATGGCGGCAGCTCTTGTAGCGGCATTTCTGACTTTTACCCTGTACATGGGGAAGCGCCGCCCGGTCACCATCCAGCTTCCTGAAATCCCCCCTGATGACCCTCGGCTGCCTCCTCCTGGGAAGGCGAAGGTTTTCGGAAAATTCGTGCCCTCATGGTCGCCATCGTTGTTGGTATTTGCGGCGTTGGCATGGCCAGGGGTGTTGTATTTCCTCGACGTCACCGCGGGTATGCTGGGGGTGATAGCCATGAGCTTCACGACGCTCTGGTTCGTGTGGGCGACAACGTGCGCGATAGCTGTTTACGGTTATCTCTACGCGTCAAAGCGCTCAAAACTCCGCGAGGAAGAGCGCCGAAAGCTGGCTGATTGGGGGAACGTTCTCAACACTTTGGGCTCCCGCATGATCGACGGAAAGCCCGCGGCGCAGGCCATAAACGAAGCGGCCGAGCTCATGGCCGGTTCCCCACTCGCAGAACAACTCAAGGGGACTAGCGCGGCGATGGAGCGTTACGGTGTGGACATGTATGAAGCCCTTTTCGAGCGCGGTGCCGGGAAACGCGTGTACAACCCTTTGATAAGTAGCTTTCTTGGAATAATCTCCCGCATCCGGCGTGACAGCGAGGCAGCAGCTGGGCGCGCGTGTATGATGGCGGCCGAATTCCTGCGTACCCTTCATCGGGTAGAACGTCGTTTCCGCGAACAGATCGATGAAGCGATGGGGAACCTCTGGCTAGTCGCGGTCGTGTTGATCCCGGTCGTCTGCGCGATGTCGGTCTGGGTCATGGATTTCATGTCGGGGATGAAGTTCACGGTCGCCGCTCAGACCGCCGTGGCAGGGGTGACCGGGATGCCTTTCCTGCTTGGCGCGATGGAGGCGAAGGAGTTGGCGATCCTCCGATTGGTCATGGGGCTGACTGCGGTCGTGCTGGGGGGGATAGTCGCCCGTTACATAGCCACCATTCGGGCGGGTCGTGATAAGGTCGAGTTCTGGTCGGC
>DTYD01000107.1 GCA_012962055.1 Hadesarchaea archaeon | reverse complement strand
GAACCAGAAGAAAAGCCCAAAGAGAAATTACCACCAACCAAAAAGAAACCATCCAAATCGGGGCCGATTGAAGATGCTGAACTTAAATCACCGGATTAAGATAAATTCCAAACTGCCTCTGCATATTAAAATCCCAACTCCAGATTCAGTTGTTCTTTTAATTGAATAATATCCGGGTATTTTTTCGCCATTGCATCAAATTTTTCCCTGTCTGTATAGGCTATTTTCTGCTCGTTTTTTTCAGGAAATGTGGGTGTTAATGTAATTTGGTTGTTGTTGAGTTCTTTCTTTAAAAACTGAAGCAATGCCGATACATTGAGCAAATCGTCAGCAATAATCTTGTTGTCAACTTTGTATTCTATAACAAAATCATCCTTTAATACAGGTTTGTACTTAGCAATGGCATTGGCAAAATTGGGTGCTTTCGATTGGTAGGAATCAGTAAATATTTTCCAGGTTTCCAGTAATTTTTCCTGATTAAAGGGGGTCTTAATTACCGCCTCAATCACTTCTTCTTCTGTATTCTTTTTTTCACTAGGTATTTCTTGACATCGCTAATTTTGAACACGTTGTAGTGAAATATGCTGGCTGCCAAGGCTGCGGTGGCCTTGGTCTCTTTCAACACTTCATAAATGTGTTCCATCCCCCCACAGCCTCCTGAAGCTATTACAGGCAGGTTAATCCTCTCGCCGACTGTTCTGGTAAGCGGAATGTCATATCCATCCGTGGTCCCATCGCGGTCCATACTCGTCAGCAGTATCTCCCCGGCTCCTCTTCGCTCGACTTCTTCCGCCCATTTTATAGCATCAACCCCTGTGAATGTCCTCCCTCCGTAGATCGAGCACTCGTACCAACATTGTCCTTCGGGCGTTTCAACGATGATTTTTCCTTTAGCTTCCTTAGTGGATGTGATATATCGTCGCTTGGCATCGATGGCGACAACACAGGCTTGGCTTCCGAAATACTTGGCTACCTCATTTATCAACCGTGGATTTTTTATCGCAGACGTGTTTATCGCTACCTTGTCCGCTCCCGCGTTGAACACCTTCCTCGCATCTTCGACGCTGCCGATGCCCCCACCCACAGTTAGCGGCACGAAAACGTTCTCCGATGTCCTCTCTATGACTTCGACCATCGTGCCCCTGCGCTCATGACTCGCGGTGATATCCAGAAAAACTATCTCGTCTGCCCCGTCGTCGTAATACTTTTTTGCGAGCTCCCACGGGATTCCTGCGTATCTCACCTGTCTGAATTCTATCCCCTTGACGACGCGTCCCTGGGGAAGAGCGAGGTCGCAGTCCAAGCACGGTATTATTCGTTTGGAAAACATGCTCATAACTCCAAAAAGTTCTTCAGCATCTTCAGCCCCGCCTTTCCGCTTTTTTCCGGGTGGAACTGGGTCCCATAAATATTGTCTTTCCAAACCGCAGCGGTCACCTCGCATCCGTAGCGTGCCGTGGCGGCTATTGTGTTCTCCTTGGGCATAGGGTGGTAAGAGTGCACGAAGTAAACGTATTCTTCGCCGAGCCCCCTGAACAATGGGCACCTCTTTTTTTCGATTTTGATTGAATTCCACCCAATGTGTGGT
Source organism: Hadesarchaea archaeon (assembly GCA_012962055.1). Lineage (GTDB taxonomy): Archaea > Hadarchaeota > Hadarchaeia > Hadarchaeales > Hadarchaeaceae > B75-G9. Next base: position 2,816 of record DTYD01000107.1, on the reverse strand, counting down.
AACTTCATGCGGGTTTGAAGCTTCCTCACTCCGCCTTTTATCAAACCCATTCCTGGAACTCTCGGCGATTCCTCAGAATTATCCAAAAACATGTGCAGGCCGAGGCATATGCCCAACACAGGTGTCCCAGAAACTACAGCATCTTTGATCTTCGGGACGAACGGGGCCAAGTTTTTCACGCCGTCGCCAAACGATCCAACGCCTGGAATGATAATTTTATCAGCATTAAATCTTGAGGGAGCATCTACAATAACTGGCTTTGCCCCCAGATATGTGAAAGCGTTGCAGACGCTCTTTATGTTCCCCATCCCATAATCTATTATCGCGAGCTTCATAGTTTGCCCAATTGTTTTTCCACGATCAACCCTAATATGCATATAGCGTTCCGTATGGTCTATGGGAAACCGGAACCAGCCTGATGAAATCTTCTTTGAGTATCTCGTCTAAATTGTAGTGGAAGTACTCACAAAATCTGCGGAGATATTTCACCAGTCTTTTATAATCTTCTTCACCTGGCTCCTTCACACCCACTTCCTTGCCGAACTGATACTTTTCTACCTCTCCGCGAATGTATATCTCTCCTCCATGCATTCCTGTGCCTATGTAATTTCTTGCTATTTTCTCGTCCCCAATATCTAAGCCCAAGAGCACCAGCAGACCTCCCGCCATATATTCTCCAAGAAAATCCCTTGCGAGTCCACCCACAACGAGGACCGGGTACATGTGTTGGTAAGATTTCATGTGAATGCCTACGCGGTACCCCACATTCCCCCTGATATAAATCTCTCCTCCTCTCATTCCATACCCTACTATGTCTCCAGCGTCTCCATGCACCACTACTTTTCCGGAGTTCATGGTGTTTCCAACAGCATCTTGAGCATTATTATTTACCAAAATCGTTGGTCCGTCCATGAACGCAGCGAGATCGTTCCCTGGAACTCCATGTACTATTATCTCCACGTCAGTTCCAGTCAACCCGTCTCCGATATATCGTTGCCCGTTCACGTTTCTGAGAACTATCTTTTTTTCTCCATCCCTTACAGCATTCCTAATCAGTTCGTTGAGTTGTTTGTAGTGTATGCCCTTGGCGTCTATCTCTCTCATATCTCTATGCCTTCCCCAACGACCATGTGTTTGCGGAATTCCTTTGGGAACCACGCTAACCCAAAATCGTCGTTCAAAAGTGAATTCTTAAAAGTGCCGACATCTATCTTTTCTTTTATCATGTTGGTGAATATCCCTGCCCGGTCTATTTTGCCGATAAATATCGCGCCGACGACTTTATCGTCCCTAAGGACAATTTTTTTGTAAACCAGCTTCTCCCCGTTGTAACGCTCTAAGATTTCATATCCTGGGTCTTTTGGGTCAGTTATCCCAACTGAAATTGTAGGAAGTCCACATATCTCCACAGAGTTCATCGCGAACGCGCCCCCGTATCTTTCATCTTTCCCTGTCATGTTGGCCCCAGCAATGGCGCCCTGCCAGTACGCCGTGGGCCAAATAGCTATCTGTCTGTTCACTCCGAGTAAGGAGTCATATGCTTCTGCCACGTCTCCAGCAGCATAAATATCCGGCGCGCTGGTTCTCATGCGACCGTCTGTGATTATCCCTTTATTGACTTTCAGCCCAGCATTCTTGGCGATCTCCGAGTTTGGCCTGACTCCTATAGCGAATATCACCATTTGGCAATCTAATCTTGTGCCGTCTTGAAGTACCACTCCTTCGACTTTTTCCTTTCCCAATATCTCCCCCACTGTGGTCTTTGCCCGGATTTCGCATCCGACTTCCTTTAGTTTCTTTTCAACCAAATCAGATGCTTTTCTGTCGAAGGTGGCAGAAAGCACCCTATCTGCCAACTCTATTATTGTCAGCTTTATCTTTCTCGCGATCAATGCTTCGGATGTTTTTAGTCCTATCAATCCGCCGCCCACCACGACCGCGTACTCCACGTTTTCAGTTTTGATGTATTCATCGACCCTTTTTGCGTCGTCCCAGCTCGTAAATGTGAATACGCCTCTGAGGTTGTTTCCCTTGGTTGCTGGGAAAATAGGTGTTCCTCCAGTAGCTATGAGCAATTTTTCATACATAATTTCTTCACCGTTGGAGAGCTTAACGATTTTTCTCTCCGGACTTATATCCACAGCCTCTTCTCCAAGGGTCAGTTCAACCTCAAATTTTTTGTAAAATTCTTTATCTCGGTATAGCATTTTGTTCTCATTTACCACTCCAGCGAGCAAATATGTCACCAGTGGTCTTGAATATGAGAGGTATGGTTCTTTTGAGATTACGGTTATCTCCCCTTTTCTGTCTGCTTTTCTTATACTCTCGATTGCGGCGACGGCAGCGGCGGAGTTCCCTGCTATCACGTACTTGGATTTTTTCATTTCTCTTTCGCCTCCACCACCACAAGCGCTTCGTTTGGACAGTTTTTCACACAAGCAGGGATATCCTCACCCAGACACAGATCACATTTTGAAACTACTTTACATTCGGTGCCTCTTGAAATTGCGCCGAACGGACACACCATAATACACATCCAGCATCCAATGCATTTGTTTTCGTCGCAAAGAATTGCTTCGGTTTCGGGATCTCTGTACATGGCGCCTGTTGGGCAAGCTGCCAGACAGGGGGCATCATCGCAATGTCTACACTGGATAGCAAAGGAAATGTGACCTTTTTCTTCTACAAGTATTCTGGGGGTGGATCTGGGGTATTCGCCCTTGTATGCTTTTAATATTTTCTTCGATTTAGAATGCTGTACCAAGCAATATACTTCACAAAGTCTGCATCCGACGCATACGTCTTCCTTAATTAAG
>DTYD01000106.1 GCA_012962055.1 Hadesarchaea archaeon | reverse complement strand
CTTCAACGTGCCATAAGCCAACTTCGGCGTCTTCTCGTAGGTCCCCACGGAAACGCTTGTGATGCCCCACCAGTCCTCGTTCATGTTGGGTGTGCCCCAATCAATGAAGTCATAAATATAAGCATCGTTCGGCCATTGTCCGGTGGTATCCTGAACCTCCCACGCGCCCGCCTTCCACCACTCGTCGCTCCACTCGAATACCGTGCCACCAATGCACTGTGTGTCCAGACCAACGTGGCTTAAATTCATCCAGATCTCCTGCCACTGCTGGCGGATGTACGTATTCTGCATCACTTGATCTTCTACAGGCCCCCTTGCGTCCAAGGCGTCCGCGCCCCACTCGGCCAGTAAAAGCGGCTTGCCGGACTTTGAAGAGTACTCTGAAAACAGGGAGCCGAAGGACTTACCACGGTAAATATCTGTGCCCCAAATGTCCAGAGCTGTTAGATCACTGTCACGCGCACAGTTGTCCGCGCGGCCTATTTCGTCTATTTCCTGATTAACCGTTATGATGGGATGGTTGTTGTCCACCGCCTTCGCTGCTAGAGCTGCCTCTTGGAGCAAAGTATACCAGTTGTTCTCAAGCCCAGCATACCAATAGTCTACCTCATTACCGAACGACCACGCCAGCACAGCTGGATGGCTCCTATAGCGCTGGACGAGTTCCACGAACCCCGCTTTTAGGTTTTCCCGTACTGCGGTGTTGTCTAGCTTCATGGGAGGCACCCAAAAGCCCATGATGACGCGCAGGTTGTTCAGATAAGCGTAATCTAGGGCCGATTTAGTCGCGTAAATCTTGGTTTCTAGGGGTCCCGTCGGCTCTTCATCTCCCGGGCCCACCCATCTTATGAAATCGACCTTAACTGTAGCATCCTCTCCAGTGACACCGCTTGAAAACACGATGTTCCACGGGGTTTTTATTTGAGTAAGATCCTCTCCGAAATCAGAAAGAGGGATCGAGACCTCCTGCCAGCCCGTGGTGACAGTTACGTAGTCAGTAATTGGTACCTTGCCTCCTGCCCCTATGTTGTCCTCTACCACGATCTCAAAGTTCTCCCCACCACTCTTGCCTTTGACCCAGAAAACCAAGTTCTCGTACGCTGACATGTCTTGGATCCCACCGTGCCTCCAAGTGGTGTAAACACCTCCCCAAACACCAGACGCATGATTGTAAACAAACTCCCAAGACTTTTCCGAGTCCTCTGGTGATCCATCACCAAAAACTTCTGACTGCGTGGTCACCCACGGTGGTCCGTTAGGAGAACCGTCCCCGCCATCGTACCACCATGGGTCATTAACGTTCTCCCCCAATCCCCCGTCGCTGTAGATTCCGTACCCTCCTGGGGGTGGCAAAACAAGGGCCCCGGCATTGTATGTTCGGATGGTGTTCGCCCCCATTTCTCTGAGCATCGGGAAATCGTTAAGGTAGGTCTCAGAATCGCCCCACCATATGTACCCGGCCCCTGCGCTCGCCCCGACCGGCGTGGGCGAGTAGGAAACACCCTTGACAGTGAAGAGTTCGTTGTCCACAAAGAGCTTCCCGTCCCTGAGTTCTACGTGCGATGGCGGCACCACTTGCACAATCCTCGAAAAGTTGTCCTTGTCGCCGTTGTCCGCTGTAACCTCAAGTCTGACCGTGTAAGTGCCGTTCTCGGTGTACTGATGAGTCGGGTTTTGAGCGGTTGAATTATCCCCATCCCCAAAGTCCCAATCCCAACTCGCAATTGACCCGATCGACTCATCCCAGAACCGAACCTCATCGTCAAGCGTGGCGAGGAGGTATGGGGAGAATGAAAAGGAAGCCACAAATGGTCCGGGCTGTGGAGGTGAGGGCTGGGGTGAGGGGGTTGGAGCTGTTGGGACATAGGAAAAGACCATCGATCTCGGAATCCAGAAAGCCGCCAGCCCAGAGGGGATATGCACCACAGAGACTGAACTATCCACCGCATTTGGCGTTTGACTCAGCGTGAATTCAACGTCCAAAACCTCTCCTGCGCGGAGAATCGTTCCCCCCTTCCGCACGCTCATGCTCACCGTGTAACCGTCTGGAGTTTCCGAATCCAAGACGGTGGAACTGCCTTCGTTGTCCCAAATCTCCAGTCTTACCTTCAGTTCCTGAATATTGAGGGGTTTACCCCCCTCGTGCGTGAGCTCCAGCCAGACCATGTTTTCGTTCTCTCTTATCCACACTCTGGACGTGAACGAAGCGTCCGGTGGGGGTGCCGAGGAAAAAGTGGAGAGGAATACCCCGACCACCGCGGCGGCTGCGAAGGTGAGACCCAAGAGCAGGATGACAGCTATTACGGCAGATACGCTAGTCTCTTCCTCCAGCATTTCATGGCAATTGCGACCCATTTGCCCCTATTTATTATTTATGTTCGGTTTCTATAACCTATTTATTATTTATGTTCGGTTTCTATAATATTAACTGGTGGTGCGGATATCGCGTAGAGGATGGAAGACGGGCGGGCGGGGGATAACGCCCGTGGTCGCGACGCTCTTGCTCATAGGGCTGACGGTAGCTGCTGTTAGCATGGTGGCTGTCGTCGTGGGGCAGATGCAGCCGGGAGGGAGGGCGCCCCAAGTGGAGTTGGGCGATATAAGGGCTGAGTTGATTCGGGCGGATGCCACTAATCAGGTGACGAGGGTTTCGTTCACCCACCAAGGGGGTGATTTTCTCAGGCCGAGAGACATCAGGGTGACCATTAATGGAGTAGACAACAATGGTGACGAGAGTTCGACCTCGATAACGAGCACGTCTGACACTCTGATCAAGTTTGGCGACGATACCGCGTGGTTGCTCTTGAACTGGCAGGATTTTAGAACAACACGGGGCGATTCCTATTACGACAATGGCAAAGAAGTTGAAATATTCATAGTTCACGATCCATCGGGCACGGTTCTTGCGGATGTTACCACACAAGTGGGCGGGCCCTTCTACCTTGTCTATGACGATGCGGGAATTCCACCAGACTCTGAGGTCTGGACTTGGGACTGTAGCGGGCGGGGATTGCCGGCTGGAACATTTGATGGAAATTATACCGCTGAAAGTCCTCCAGAAGGCAAAAAGTGCTTTAAGACCACGAGCGGGTCTGGGAGGCGCAACTATGCAGGCTGGGGTGTGTTCCTGATTTACCCTACCCACCACACCATAGACCTTTCGAGTTACAATCAACTCAGGTTCTGGGTGAAAACGTCTGCGAACTTGAAGGTAGAGATAGAAGCACCAAAGGGGACCACCCAATCCAAACGGATTGGCGACTATGGGTGGGATGGTACTAACAATTGGCAGGAGATAATAATCCCCGCAAGCGATTTCAGCACCTTAGACCAAGTCTACTGTCCATTCAAGATCACCATTGAGGGGGGAGATAAGACCTTCTACGTAGATCAAGTAAGATGGGTCTAGAAAGTGTGAATAGGCCTCAACGATTTATCTGGTAATTTAGGAGATCGCGACAGAGACGTCTTTGAATTCCCTGATTAAATAAATGTCATTTTCACCCGATGTGGTGCGCTTGCCGTGAATCGTGAGCTGCAAATTCTGAATATCGACTGCCGCATAAGACGTATTGTCGTCACGCCTACCTTTCTACTGTGCGCAAAAGCTTTTTGACGCCGCCAAATACTGTAGGTGGGGGAAACCGGGATGAAAATCGTAAAGTTAGATGAAGTAGAAAGGAATGTAGTCGAAGCCGTGGAAAAGATCAAAAACTTGGATGAGGGGGGAGGGTGCAATTTATAGCTCTTTACGGCTCGTCCCTAAAAGAGAGAAGCAAGCTTTCGGACATAGATCTCGCTGTTTACTTCGATGGGACTAGGGAAGAGAGGTTTTATTTCAGGGCCATAGCATCTGGTGAGTTGAGCGATAAATTTGATGTTCAGATTTTCCAAGATCTTCCTCTTTACATGAGGGGGGAGGTAGTGAAGAACGGAAAGCTCCTCCATTACAAGGATTATGATTTTCTGTTTGATGTATGTCTTGAAACTATTCGGGCGTACGAAGGATTTGAAAAATATCTGAAGCTCTACTACTCTAGCTTGGAGGAGGAAGTAAGTGCAGGAAGCTGAGAGAAAGCGCATATTGGCCAAGCTGGACGAGATGTCAAAATATGTCAAGGAACTCAGAGAGATGATTCCTCCTGAAGAAGAGTACTCCAAGGATCTCGTGAGGAAAAGGGGGTGTGAGAAAACTGTCGAACTAGCGATCGACTCCTTGATAGATGTAGCTGCGATGATAGTTTCCTCTCAAAAACTTGGCCTGCCCGAAAGTGAAGAAAATATCATCGACCTTTTAGTCGGGGGCAAGGTCATCACGCTCCAACTCGGGAAGAAATTGAAAGAAATGAAAGGATTTAGAAACATCTTGGTTCACAAGTACGGCAAAAAGGATGATTCGTTGGTGTACAAGTTTTTGGCACTAGAACTTGGATTTCGACGAATTTGATAACCAAATCAAGAAATACTTGGCGAAATAGCACTTGAGTTGCCCAAAACGGCCCAGAGGTAAGCAGATCCCTTAGAATGAGACACGTTTACAAATCGAATAAACACTGCCATCCTCAGGAGAGCGTGGCAGAGACTTCCTTGAACTCCCGGAGGAAATAGATGTCCTTTACGCCTGGCGCGGTGTTCTTGCCGTGAATAATGAGCTGCAAGTTCTCAAAATCAGCTGTCACATAAATACCATCATCGCGCAACTGCCCAACAAGGGTCACAAAGTAATCCTTCCACGCGTCGCGATGATTTGAGTAGATAACGATCGTGGCGCTTTCCATATTTGGTTGGCTTGGCATTGAGGTTTGCCATGTGTTCTCGACTGACACCATAAGTGTTTCCGTGCCCGTGCTCGTGACTTCGCTGGAACCCATGAGTTGGATAGTTTGAAGGCGAACTCTAATGTCATCACCCACCCCATAGGGAGTGACATCGATCATCGTCGGTGGTGATATCATCAGGCTTTTATTATTGGGGGGTTGGACCAAGATTACAGCCCCATGCTCGTAGACGTAAATTTGAGGTGAATAGAAAGCGTTTTGAATTTCGAAGTATGAACTCCCATACATGGTCATCTCACTGGCAGTCAGGGCTCGATTCATTATCCGGACCTCATCTATAACTCCATCGAACGTCTCTATCAAATTTTCTTTGTACTCCCAAGAGATGTACACGTTCTCCGAAGAAGGATGAGAGCCAGAGAAGGTCCCGGTGCCCTGGAGTACCCCGTTTATGTAAAGCTTCAAATCGTTGCCCTCCTTCACCCCGGCGATGTGGTACCAAGTGCCCGCGCTGAGCGTCGTCGTGGAACTTGGCTCTGCTTTAAATTCGGTGCCATCGGTGTTCTTCAGCACAAATTCGACCTTGTCGTCCCACCCATTGAAACCTATCGCCCAGATATACCACCGCCACTCATTGGTATTCGTTTGGTTATCCTGACGTACGAAAAATCGCCACCCATCCCCAGTAGTTCCATCATAATCAATATTGGGCTTCACCCAGAGCTCTACGGTGAAGTCCCCTGAGACGAAGTCGAGGCTGCTGCTGGGTGGGACACTCACGTATTCGGGACTCCCAGTGTTCTGGAACTTGAGCCCCGTATCATATCTACCTGGAACCCAATCGACCGCTCCCACAATGGTGCCATCGTTGTTGTTCGCTGTCACGTCGTAGACATTGTCGCCCGAGCCCTCGTCGAAGTACCACATCGCGATCGTGTCTTCTAAAATGATGGAAGTTCCACTGACGGCTAATCTGCCCCCAATATTAGGGCCACGAAAAGTCCCAGAGACCAAATTTGCTGACATGGGCACGGTGATGTTTCTGCTCTCGCCGGCCGACATCTCTTGCACAGCACTTTGGAGTTTGAGGAAGCTATCTCGCACTTCTGACATGTGCTCCTTTTCCTTAGATGCAAACTCGCCAGGGATAGTTATAGTCATGTAAATTGCGAAAATTCCTATAAAAATGTTCACGAGTAAAAGCGTTGCAACGATCGGTGAGATACCCCCCTCGTCCGTATAAAGACCCCTCATGCTCTCATCTTTACTTTTTGTGGGCGCAACTATAAATCGTATCCGCCCCATGGCTTTGGGACAAAAAGCTAAGTGTTTTTCCAAGGCACGGCAAGCCCTTTGAGATAACGCAAGTG
>DTYD01000105.1 GCA_012962055.1 Hadesarchaea archaeon | reverse complement strand
GCTCGGAGAGGCGAAATTTGAGTACTATGAAATGGACGAGTTTGCCGGGGAAGATTTAAGCCGAGAAAAAGTCAGGTAAAGAAAGGGTCAGCATGGTGGATGTAAAAACGGGTGATTTCGTCGTCCCGGGTGATTTCCTTGCAACCGTGGAGGAGTTCGTCCCAGGCGACGGAGCATACGAAGAAAATGGCAGAATTTATTCCTCCTGTGTCGGTGTTGTACTCGTGGATGCCAGGACAAAGCACGTTTCCGTATTTTCTCGTGTCCTTGGTCCACCGATACCGAAGCGTGGCGATGTCGTGATCGGGCAAGTGGAAGAAGTGAGAGATCAATTCGCAAATGTTTTCATAGAGGCCCTACGTGGACGTGAGGACCGGGAACTCCCTATTCCAAATTATGGGACTGTTCACATCTCACAAACCCACACCGGCTATGTAAAGGACCTAAGTAAACAGTTTAAACCTGGAGATATCATCCGGGCAAAAGTACTGAGCGCGCGGAAGGATATCGTACAACTCACCACGGCAGGCGAGGACCTGGGGGTGATAGTCGCGAGATGTTCGAGGTGTAGAGAGCTCCTTGAACTCGAGCGGACAAAGTTGCATTGCCCCGGGTGTGGAAACGTCGAGTTCAGAAAACTAGTCCGTGATTACCGGAGGGGGACGCTCTGATGGTCAGGACGAAACGGGCGCTCAACTTGCGGGTGAAAAATACCGATCAGATGTTAACTCTGATGAAAAAACTCGTCACTTTTGATCTGGAGCTGGAAGCTGAATCCAAACCCGGGCTGGTCAAAGTGGCTGCTCATGGCGAGGATGAGGAGATCAAACATCTTGAATCGAAAATGAAAGAGCTCGTCTCAAAATGTTAATAAAAGGAGGATGGAAGTTAAAAAAGGTGGGTCCATGGAGATAGAGCTTATCGAAAAGGAAGACGGAGGCCTCCTCATGAAAATAGTGGGTGAAAACCACACCCTCTGCAATCTGTTGCGTGCGGAGCTGGATAAGGACGAGAGTGTGGTGTCGGCATCCTACAACATTGAGCATCCTTTAACGGAATCTCCAAAATTTTATGTGAAGACCAAAAAAGGAAAATCCCCGAAGCGTGCCCTCACGGAAGCCGCTGGTCAGATAGTGGAAGAGCTGGGAGACCTACGCAAGCAGCTGCAGAAGGCCCTTAAGAAATAGCGGCGAAACTCATTTTGGTGCTCGATTGAGAAAAGTCAAATTCTGGCGGGTGAAGCCGGAGATAAGAATATTGGGCGTGGACGATGGACCTTTTGAGCCCAGGTCAAAAGGGTTGGTTCCGCTTGTCGGTGTCGTGTTCAGGGGGGGGCGGTGGCTCGAAGGAGTTTTGAGGACATATATCGAGCAAGACGGGACCGATGTGACGGAGCGTCTGACCGACATGGTCAGCAGAAGCCGTCACCGCGGACAACTCAGGGTTATAATGGTGGACGGGGCGACTTTTGCGGGTTTCAACGTGCTCGATGTAAAAAAAGTTTTTCGAAAAACTGGTTTACCGGTGATGATAATCTCACGCGAACCCCCGAACATGGGGGAAATCCGCAGGGCCATCAAGCACCTGCCGAGATGGCGCGGAAGGTGGAAAACCCTCAAGGGAGCAGGTAAAACTTATGAGGTGATGACCAGGAGTTCGGGGGCACCGGTATACATGCAGCTCGTCGGGATAAAGAGAGCGGACGCGGAAAAAGTGGTCAGGCTGAGTTCGACCCGAAGTTTGGTCCCGGAACCGATTCGGGTCGCGCACCTGATAGCTACTGCCATGGTGCGGGGGGAAAGCTATGGCAGGGCCTAGGCGTAAAGTTAAATTCGGACGTTCCGCTAGGAGGCCGGACAATCCCGTGTTCGGGTTCCTGAGGCAAAATGTGGTAAAAGATATCTTGGGATTTCTCCTCCTCTTGGGTTTCTTCTACTTCGCGATGGCAGGCGTGCTGACACTGGCTTTCAGGACCGATTCCTTCTGGATGGCGGTAATCTCCGACAGCATGAAGCACGATGGAAACGATTGGCATGAATATTTCATCGAACGCGGGTATGATCCATCTAAATTCCCGTTACAGGGGGGGTTTGAGCGTGGGGACTTGCTCATCATCCGAGGAGTCGACTCAGTTTCTGAAATAGCAATTGGAGACGTACTGATCATAGATAGGGGCCCAGGTGTCATCCCGCTTACACACCGTGTTGTAGCCATGTGGGAAAAAAATGGAATGGCTTACATAATGACAAAAGGTGATGCGAATGCAGGTACATTGTCGGATGAGAGGTCGATAAAGCCTGAACGAATACTTGGCAAGGTGGTCTTTGTGATCCCAAAAATCGGTCATATCTCACTCTTGTTCTCGGGGCAGTGAAAAAAATGAAAAAACCTTTTCTCGCCACCGATGTGGTCATCCAATATAAAGGCGGTGTGGTGCTGGTCAAGCGCAAAAATGAGCCCTATCGCGGAAAGTGGGCGCTGCCGGGGGGTTTCGTGCGCTATGGTGAAAGAGTTGAGCTTGCGGCGATACGGGAGGCGAGAGAGGAAACAGGTCTGAGAGTAAAACTACAAAGATTATTCGGGGTTTATTCCGATCCCGAACGTGATCCCCGGGGGCACGTCGTTAGCGTATGTTTTTTAGCGCGACGAGTTGGCGGAAAGTTGAAAGCCGCAAGCGACGCCGATGAGGTTGAAATTTTCAAACGAGTCCCATGGAAGAAGTTAGCATTTGATCATGCCCAAATTTTAAAGGATGCGAGGTTCAGGTGAAGTCATGCAATTCTGTCCGAAATGTGGCAGGCTAATGTTACCCAAGAAGAGGGTGGAAAGAGTGGCACTAGAATGCGACTCATGCGGATATGTTGAAAAAAGTGGAAAAATGGATGGTTATAAAGTGGTCAAAAAAGCTATGGGTGAAAAGGAGATAACGATCTTAGAGAAATCAGAATCGGCACTTCCCACCACGCGAGCGCGTTGTCCAAGTTGTGGTTACGACACAGCATACTGGTGGATAAAACAAACGAGGGCCGGTGATGAACCATCGACACGCTTTTATCGTTGTGTGAAGTGTGGAAAGGTATGGAGGGAGTACAGTTAGAGGTCTTGGAATGGAAGAAATCCGAACTGGGATGAAACCCGCCCGCCCCAGAAAAATTTCTGAAATAAAAATCGGCGACGAACGTATAAGGGTGGTGGGACTGGTGGTGGATAAAAAAGAAACAGAATTCACTTTGGATGACGGGTCCGGACATCTAACGATAATCTTCGACGACCCTGCAATGGCCGGCGATGTCCAAATAGGTTCAAAAGTTAGGGCCTTTGGAACACCGCTAAGTGTTTCCGGGTCGAGTGAGCTACATGCAGAGATAATTCAAAGGGTCGACGAGCTGGATTTAGGGCTCTATGAGAAAGTTAGAAACGAGGCTGAAAAGCTTGAACGAGAATTAATGGAAGGGTAGGATATGGTCAAAGCTAGAATGGCGGAAGCCAAAGTTTGGAGGACCTGTGTGGGGATGATGGCCAACCTTATCGAGGAAGCAGCTTTTAAATTTACCTCTGAAGGGGTGAAAATGAGGGCAATGGATCCTTCACACATCGCGCTCGTAGACTTTGAACTCCCGGCTAGAGCATTCGAAGAGTACAGCGTTAAACAGTCCACGGTCTTGGGAATCAACCTCCTTGAGATGAACAAGATAATGTCAAGGGGTAAAGCGGAAGATGAGCTTATTCTTGAGCTTGATGAAAAACAAAATCGGCTTGGCCTCACATTCAAAGGCGCTTCAACACGACGGTTGAGCCTCCCGCTCATCGATGTCCGGGAAGTTGAATTGCCGGAGCCAAAGCTTCAGTTCACAGCGGCGGCCGAGGTTTCAGCTGGCGTGATTCAGGACGGTCTCAAGGACGCAGAAATGGTCGGCGAGAATGTGAAATTTGAGTTAAACGAGGACGGGTTGACAATCTCGGCTGAAAGTGATAGAGGTACCGCCGAACTCAAACTTAGCAGGGGGGACAAAGCTCTGGCAAAACTCAACGTGAGGCAGGCGGCCAAAGCCATGTTCAACATCAAGTACCTCAGCGACATCACAAAGTCAGCCAGTTCAACTGGTTTGATAACGATAGATCTCGGCACAGACCTTCCACTCCAGCTCGACTTTCCGGTCGCTGGTGGTAAAGGGAGAATACGATTTTTATTGGCTCCCAGAATCGAAGCAGGATAAAATCCGTTGACTCGATGCTGTTAACTTAAGGTCTTATCTTTTTCT
>DTYD01000104.1 GCA_012962055.1 Hadesarchaea archaeon | reverse complement strand
GAATGACGCAACTCATGAACTCCGAGGAACATCGTATCGGTCTGAAAACTACTTTTTAGAACGGAACCGGGCAAGAAACCTCCAGCTTTTAGTTTTTCATCCAAAGGCAAAATCTTCAGCATGTTTAAGCCTATTTGGGAGTAGAACCATCTGAAGGAATCAAAACGAAAAGGAGGCCGAAACGATTCTCGTGCCGCCAATACTCGAGCTCACAAGGCTTTTGAACTGTGTACTTGCAGGCATGGCTGTGTTAATTGGAGCGGTGATCGCAACCGGCAATTTGAATATACCGTGGTTGGTACTGTTTTCGGCCTTTGCGACAGCTGCGCTTGTGGCGGGTGGAGGCAACGCGGTAAACGACTACTTCGACCGAGATATCGACCGCATCAATCGCCCCCATCGCCCCATCCCATCGGGTAAGATAACCCCGAGAATGGCGCTGATCATCGCCCAGGGGTTGTTCATGGCGGGAATCGCATTCACAGCATTTCTGAACATTTACTGTTTCTTGCTCGCAATCCTGAACTCGGCGGTGCTGTTCGTCTATACATGGAAACTCAAGCGCCTGGGGCTTGCCGGCAACGTCTCAGTAGGGTACCTAGTGGGCTCGACCCTTCTTTTCGGAGGGCTCGCCACAGCCCATTTACGGACAGGTCCGCTCATCCCCAGCGGACTCTTGGTCTTGGTCTTAATGGCGTCGGTCTCCACAATTGGACGTGAGCTGATCAAAGCGATTGAAGACATGAGGGGAGATCGGAAGCTCGGATTCAAGACTTTTCCTCTAAGTTACGGTGTCGGCAAAACAGCGACGTTGGCGATAAGATTTCTTGGCGTCGCGATAGCGATCTCTCCCGTACCGTATCTGCTGGGTATATTCGGATGGCTGTATCTGGCACTTCTCATAATTTCGGTGGTTGCATTTCTTGTTGCAATTGTGATAATCGCGCGGAGTAGAGACCTGAAAGCAGCAAGTAAAGCGTCGCTTGCGTGCAAAATAGGAATGGGACTTGGATTGCTCGCATTTTTAGCGGGTACTTTCTTTTGATTCCAATCAAGCGAACCATTTGTAAGGATTAAACTCAGACGGCGGAATAAACATTATTTTGGCGTAACCCCTACGTAAAAGCTCTGCGTTCAGGTTCACCCAGAATCCCTCGATTTTAGCGTAAACAACCGCAATTGTCCGACCGTAGCGGTCTATCTGGTTAAGATCATCAACATCCAAACCGATTACTACCCCGGGAGGACAAAAGTTCTCAATGAATTCCCTTGCTTTCGACCCCTCACTTGGTGAGGTTTCAGGTGCATCTACCCCGACCAGTCTGACTTTCTCCCCGCCCTGAAGGTTAATGGTGTCTCCGTCAACCACATAGTCCACGGTCGCAATCTGCTCGATATGGGGCTGACCTTGCAGATGCTGGGCTGGAGATGATGTCGAATACCCCACGATGAGAGCGACGCAGACCAAGACCACGACGCCGCACGCCAAAATCATAAAAACTTTCTTCATTTTGCTTCCGCCAAGGCTTTAAGCGGAAGTTGTTTATAAGGAAAAAATTTGTCCCTTTCCCACCCTGTCTCGGAATTAAGTCCACATAGTTTCCATACAGCCAGCGATGCTGTTAACTTAAGGTCTTATCTTTTTC
>DTYD01000103.1 GCA_012962055.1 Hadesarchaea archaeon | reverse complement strand
TCCCGCAGTTGCTGCCTCCCTCCGAACTCCCCGGAGGTTATCCGCGCCCTTCCCCGGTTTTTCGCCCGGGTTTTTGCGCGGCTCCCCGTTGCCCGTAGGCTCCGGTTCGACCTCCTCTGCGGGCTTCCGTCCCCGCCGCTTCTTTCTTTGGACGGGCGTTCTATTTATAGATTTTTCAAAAATTAGAGATATTTCAAAAATAGAGTTATGGAAAAAAAGCAGCAAACTCGGACCTTTAACAGCTTTTATTGCAACTTTTTAATAAATTATGTTGTTACTATTTTAGCTTACAACCTCGAAAGAAAATCTGGTGAAGATGCCTGCCAATTTGCCCCCGGAATATTTCAAAGCTGAAGAACGGTACCTCCAAGCGCGCACATTGGAAGAGAAAATATCGGCGACGGAAGTGCTCATCCGCGTAACCCCAAAACACAAGGGAACAGAAAAACTTCTCAGGACTCTCAAGCGGCGCATGGCCAAACTTAAGATGGAGTTAAGGAAAAAGCGTGGGAGAAAGATCGGCCGCGGTGGAGGCCCGAGTTTTGCTGTCAGAAAGGAGGGTGCCGCGCAGGTAGTGCTCGTGGGTCTGCCCAATTCCGGAAAGTCGAAACTACTCCAAGAGCTCACTAGCGCCCGTCCTGAGGTAGCGGACCACCCGTTCACCACCCGGGAACCTGTGCCCGGGATGATGGAGTTCGAGGATGTGCAGATTCAACTTGTTGAAGTGCCGGCCATCGTCGAAGGTTCGAGCCTTGGAAAGGGACTTGGGGTCCAGCCTTTAAGTGCTGTCAGAAATGCGGACGCGATTGCCCTCGTTGCAGATGTTTCAGCTGACCCACTGGAACAAATTCTGATCCTAGTAAATGAACTTAATGCAGCTGGCGTCAGACTCAATCAACGACCACCAAAAATCACCGTTCAGCGTCGGTCAACTGGTGGCATAGAGATAAGGGGTCACGAGATGGTGGAGGGCGGCGAGTTGGAAATAAAACGGGTCATCCAGGAGCGTCACATTCACAACGCTTTTGTGGTGGTGGAGGAGCCCGTCACGCGCGAAGAGGTCAAGGAAGCTTTAGACGAATCTCTCGTATATCTCCATGCTTTTATCTTGCTAACAAAATGTGATTTGCTTCCGGATGTCTCGAAGTTGAAGTCGGTGGAGCGCAAGTTTGGGGATTTTTCCATTCTCAGGGCAGACGCTTCTCCAGCAGAACTCAAAAAATCGATATACGAAAATCTCGGTCTCATTCGCGTCTACACGAAACGCCCGGACGAGGAACCGGCCAGACGTCCGGTTGTTTTGCCGAGAGGATCCACAATTCTGCAGGTGACGCGAGCCGTCCACAAAGATTTTGAGAAACACCTGAAGTTCGCCAGGGTTTGGGGGTCTGCAAAATTCCCCGGGCAACAAGTATCACGCGACCACGTGTTGCAAGACAAAGACGTCGTGGAGCTGCACGTGTAGTTTTCACTCCCCGCGCAGGCTTTTAGTCACCTTGAGGACCGCTTCCGGTTTACCGACAACTGTGACGAGATCACCCACATGGACAACCGTGTCTCCTTTCGGAGGGATTAACTCGTCGCCCCTGGTGATCATAGCAAACGTGCAACCTTTGGTGTTCACATCTTTGATGACTTTGCCGGCTAGCTTTGAATTCGGACCGATAGTGACTTCGACAACCTCCCCTTTTCCGCCTCCTATCCCCAGAAGTCCATAAACTCCGGCACCGGCCACAGCCTTCTCGAAAAGCATGACAGCGGCGCTCGGCAAGCTGATCGCGATGTCTATCCCCATCTCCTCGAACATTTTGGCGTGCTTCTCGTCGTTGACCCTGGCGATGACCTTGTTGACGCCAAGCTTTTTCGCAAGCTCACAAGCCATGAGGTTGACTTCGTCCGCCTGGGTCATAGCGAGCAGGACATCCGCCTTACCGATGCCGGCGTCCTTCAACACGTCTATTTCGGCGCCGCTTCCGTGAATGACCAGTATATCCAGCTCTCCCGCTAACTCGTGGGCCCGTTTCTCCTCTTTCTCTATTATCACGACGTTATGGCCCCGGTCGGCTAAGCGCTTGGCCAGTTTGGAGCCTATCTGCCCTCCGCCCACTATGACTATATACATGTTTTCACAACTTTTTCTGACAGCTCACGGTAAATAAATAAGGTTGATCAGAGTTTATAAGGTGTTCAAATGCCGTTGAGACCAGCTCGGGCTTACAGGCATTTCAGCGGGCCAGCGTATACCCGGAGAGAATTCGTAAAGGGCGTGCCGGGGATACGTGTGACCTTCTTCGACATGGGCAACCCCAAAGGCGATTTTCCGGTCGTGATGTCCCTTTTCGCTGAGGAGTCCGGACAGATAAGGCATAATGCCATAGAGGCCGCGCGCGTGGCTGCGAATCGTCTGCTTGAGGTCAAGGCCGGGAAAGATAATTATCACTTCAAGATCCGGGTTTACCCCCACCAAGTGCTTCGTGAAAACCCCATGGCTGCAGGAGCTGGAGCCGACCGTA
>DTYD01000102.1 GCA_012962055.1 Hadesarchaea archaeon | reverse complement strand
TCCCTCGCTTCGTGCACCACCAACTGTCTCGCGCCAGTGATGAAGGTGCTCGACGAGAAATTCGGAGTGGAAAAAGCACTTATGACCACTGCTCACGCATACACAAATGACCAGAGACTACTCGATCTTGTTCACAAAGATCTCAGGCGTGCCAGAGCTGCCGCATTATCGATTATACCTGCCACAACCGGAGCCGCTAAAGCTACTGCACTAGTTTTGCCATCTGTGAAAGGAAAAATGGACGGCATGGCTTTCAGGGTGCCCACGCCCGATGTTTCCGTGGTGGATCTCGTGGCAGTACTGAAGAAGAACACCACCACAGAGGAGGTTAACGCTGCACTGAAGGCCGCAGCAGAGGGGGAGCTAAAAGGAATACTACAGTACGTCAATGTCCCCCTCGTCTCAATTGACTTTACTGGAAACCCACACTCCAGTATTGTGGACTCCACCCTGACCAACGTGATAGGTGGGAATTTGACCAAGGTGGTATCCTGGTACGACAATGAATGGGGTTATTCAAATAGACTCGTGGACATGGCCAACATAATCGCAGAGAGCCTCTAATCTTTGTTTTTAGTCTTCAAATTTTCTACCCGCGTGGTAAAACTTAAGAACAACGCTCGAAAAGGAAGTTGAGGTGAAATGGTTGAAGTTTCCTACTTTGGATGAAGCTAAGGTCCGAGGGAAGACCGTGCTTCTCCGTGTCGATATAAATTCTCCAGTTGACCTGAAAACTGGCGAGATATTAGACGATACGCGCATACGGTTATGTGCTCCGACCATCAAAGAACTCATTTCGAGAGGTGCAAAAGTTGTAGTGCTTGCCCACCAAGGTAGACCCGGCGATGAAGACTTTATTTCCCTGAAAAAACATGCGCAAAAACTGAGCACCGTCATAGATTCAAAAGTCGAGTATGTGGAAGATGTGCTTGGACCAGCCGCACGTCACGCGATCGAGAAAATGCGGCCAGGAGAAATTCTGTTGCTGGATAACGTGCGATTTTGTGCCGAAGAAACGCTCAAGGGAGAACCAGAAGAGATGTCCAAAACCCACTTGGTGCAACGACTTGCAAAACTGGCTGACATTTATGTTAACGACGCGTTCGCCGCTGCTCATCGGAACCAGCCCTCCCTAGTTGGATTCGGGCCAGTCTTGCCAACATACGCGGGAAGGTTAATGGAAAAAGAGTTGAGAGGGCTGAGCCGTGCTCTGAACCCGGAAAAACCGTGTGTGTATATACTGGGCGGAGCGAAGTTTGAGGATTCTCTTGCGATAATAGAAAATGTCTTCGAGAAAAAAATAGCTGATACCGTATTGACTGGCGGTTTGGTTGCACATGCTATTTTAGTTGCGAAGGGCAAAGACCTGGGATCAAAAAATATGGAGCTGTTGAGCAAGAAAGGTCTTGGCGGAGTGCTCGAACGGGCGAAAAAAATTGTCGTTCAATATGGCAAAAAAATAGAAAGCCCCATTGATCTCGTCGTGGATTCTAAAGGAAAACTTGTGGAGCTAAGCGTTGACGAGCTTCCAACCGAATTTCCGATCGGTGATATAGGAAGCAAGACTGTGGGAAGATATTCAAGAATCATATCTGAGGCGAAAACCATCGTTGCAAACGGACCACTCGGAATCTTCGAGAGGAAGGGTTTTGAACGGGGGACCTTCAGGATGCTGGAAGCCATGGCCGACTCACAGGCTTACACGATAATCGGCGGAGGACATGTCGTTGCAGCTGCCCAGTCTGCTGGCGTTGTAGACAAAATAAAACACATCAGCACCGGGGGGGGAGCCTGTATAAGCTTTTTGTCCGGAGAAAGTATGCCAGTCGTCGAAATGCTGACGAAGGTGCAGGCTTGACCCGTGTTGTGATAATCGGTCATGAATCAGCCGGTTTTACCGCCGCCTGCAGCGCAAAAGCTGCTGACAGGCGGGCAGAAGTAACGGTCATCGAACGTCGAAAGCATCCGCTCTATCACCCTTGTGGAATGCCGTTTGCTATCGGAGAAGAAATAGACTTAAAGAACCTTATCGAAAACACCAGGGCTCCAAATGTAAACCTCCGATTGGGAACAGAGGCCAAGTCCATAGATCTGACTGCCAGGATCGTTGAGGTCACAGAACTGAAAAGCGGAAAAACCGAGACCATCTCGTACGATTCGTTGATCCTAGCAACAGGTGGTTGTCCCTCTAGACCCCCCATTCCGGGCGTTGACCTTGGAGGAGTCCACGTACTGAGAACTATCGAAGATGCAGAGGCCATCATTGAGGCCGCGAAAAAAGCCAAACGAGCAGTGGTTGTGGGCGGAGGAACAATAGGTGTCGAGACCTCGGCGGCTCTAAAGCGAAGAGGACTTGAAACGTTGCTGGTCGAGTTGATGCCTCACGTCCTCCCCACCATACTGGATCAGGACATGGCCGAACTTGTCGTCGAAAGACTGCAAAAAGAAGAAGTCCACGTTCTTTGCAGTCAGCAACTTGGGGAGATAAAAGGAAAAGAAAAGGTTAAATCGGTTGTGGTTGGTGGGGAAGAACATCCTGCAGATTTAGTCGTGATGGCGACAGGTGTGAAGCCAGAGGTCAAGCTTGCTGAAGAAGCGGGATTAACTCTTGGCGTTACTGGGGGGATAAAAGTTGACCAATATCTGCGTACAAACGACCCATATGTTTTTGCAGCGGGGGACTGTGTTGAAACGAAGAATTTGATAACAGGAAAACCGAGCCTTTCACCACTGGCACCGATCGCGATAAAAATGGGAAGAACCGCCGGCGAGAATGCCGTTGGTGGAAAATCCACATTCGAAGGGATATCCAACACCGTCGTGACCTCTGTGCACGAGCTAGTGATAGCCTCAGCGGGGGTGACCACCGAAAAAGCTGAAGAAGCTGGCATGGAGGTCGTCTCCTCCAGAATCCGGACGCTGAATAAACCGTCCTATCTTCCCGGAGCCAAGCCGATCTACATTAAGCTTATCGTGGAGATTAAAGAACGCAGGCTCGTCGGTGGGCAGATAATAAGCACGAACGGTGTAGCTGAACGCGTAAATTTGCTGAGCTTCGTGATTCAGAAAGGTATGCGTGTTGAAGAGCTCGCAGATATGGAATATTGTTATATGCCTGCCCTCTCCAACACCATAGAACCGTTAACTATCGCTGCGGAAGCCGTCCTGAGAAAATTGTAGATATTGAGCAGGCGATGTCATGCTCTTCGTCATTGAACATTTAGAGCCAAAACTTAGCGAATGGCTTTACATCGAATACACCCACGCGGCGCAGATAGTCGGGCAGGGCAGGATGCTTATAACAAACGTGAAAAGTGAAGATGAATTTTGTAAGCTTTCTAGAGTATCACGTGTCGAGCGCAAACGTGTCAGCGAGTTATTCGAACAAAAAGGGTTAATAGTCCTCGATCCCCGGGCGAGGAACGAATTGACGCCTGTCGATTTTCGAGGTAAGAAAGCGATAGTAATAGGCGGTATCCTCGGAGGAGACCCACCGCTCGGACGAACAAGAGAGTTGCTGACGAGATCTCTGACACAGGCATTAAAGAGAAACATCGGAAAACATCAGTTTCCAATAAATGGAGCAGTTTACGTGGCAAAACAGGTGAGTAAAGACATGCCATTACGCGAAGTGCCCATACAATATGGAATCGAGATTAGAATCGGCAAAGGTCACTCGACCGTTCTCCCGTACGCTTATCCCCTCATAGGAGGCAAACCTTTGATATCGCGAAAACTGGTAACCTACCTCAAGCGCCCATGGAGATTAAGCGAGGGGAGCTAAAAGCACGCCAGATTCTAGGGGCGTTGCCCCCAAGTGGTAAGATATTTTTATAGGGTTGACCTCCAGCGCTTGAGCGTGCGGGGAAGAAACTTTTATTCGATGTTTAGAACTTGTTGATTTTCGATCTCACCAAACCATCCGAATGAGTACACGCTCAGCAGAAGGGCTGTAATCATGACAACTACCGCAACCACAATTATTGTTATCCCATCGAAAAAAGCGCCTTTCTACTCACTTTTTCAGGTCCTTGAGATCGACGCCCAACCCCCTAGCCAGTTGCTCGAGCTCTGCCCAAACCTCATCCGCGATAGGAATCCCGTCCCGAAGTCTCTTCTCGCGAATTTTTTGTTCCGGCTCCCCAGGGATCACTATCTCTTCAACCCCCGGCGCTTTTTTTGACATTTTAATCTGCTCTACGTAATCTCTGACCCTCGCTTTAAATTCCTTGAGAGGAACGAACGCCGACGGGTCTATCGCTGTCATGAAATCGCCTTTAGTGCAGAATTTTTTCACGGGTTCAAGAGTTCCATGTACTTCCTTTCCGACTCCCGCGCGCACGAGCGGACCAGCTAGCAACTCCAGAACAAAGGCCAACGCATAACCTTTGGGACCTCCAAACGGGCTCAATGCGCCCTTGAGACCCTCCGCTGGGTCTGTGGTCGGCCTACCATCGCTATCGATCGCCCATCCTTCCGGTACCTTTTTTCCTTTTTTCACGGCATTCACAAGTTTTCCACGTGCTGCAACACTCATGGCCATATCAAGAAGTACGGGAGGCTCCGTCGGAAATCCGACAGCAAGCGCGTTTGTCCCCAAAAAAGGCTCAACCCCTCCCCACGGATGAACCAACGCATCTGTGGCCGTCGTAACGATTCCTACGAGCCCGTCACGCATCGCGAGTTCAGCATAATATCCGGCAATGCCGAAATGGTTGGAGTTGAAGACACCAACGGCGGTTATGCCTTGTTTCTTTGCTTTTTTTATCGCAAGACGCATCGCTATTGTAGCGATGTGATGTCCCAAACCGTGACCACCGTCGATGAGGGCGGTGGCCGGGGTTTCATTGACAACTTTTACATCAGCCTTGGGGACTATCGTGCCTCGCTTCAACGCGCGCAGGATATATGGTAGTCGAAGTAAGCCATGCGATGCAAAACCCCGTAAATCGCCCTCTGTCAAGACCTCTGCCGTTGCATTTGCCTCATCTTCGCCCGCCCCCAAGGCTTTCAGCAACTCACGAATGACGAATTTCTCTTGTTCGAATGTCAGAATCATTTGGTCCCCAAGCTCTTTTCGACATGGGGCTTAAAATCTCATCGCCTCAATCGGAACATCATCTTTTTACTCCATCTCACGCAACGCGTCTGCCGCCGCGCAGCATGACCTCCTCTCCGCCGTTGTCTTCATCGTAGAGAACCCAAGTCAAACGTGGTGTCGCTCGGGACATCCGTCTAAGTGTGGATAACAGTTGGGGTTTGTCCTTATCGCCATGTAAACGGGAAAAACCCCAACGGGCATCCTTAGGTTCCAGCTCCTCCAAAATATCTGATTTGCGCCAGAGTTTTATACGCTCCACAAAGCTGCGATGTTCGTTGAAACGGCTCCTAATGCGCTGTAGTGCTTGAAGTTCTTCCCCTGCAACGGCTTCTAGAGTCTGGTAATGGACCAGCCTCATTTCTCCCACGAAGGATTTACGTGAAGGTTATTTAAAAGGAGAAAAACTGGTTATCGTTTCGACATTAATTGTGAATATCATCGGCGTAAATAACATCATCAAAAATGTGGGCGTGATTATGGATGGATCTAATCATATTTCATCCCTCATAAGTGAAATAGATGGCGACATTTTTACCGCTTTACCGTCGAGAAGTCCCCTTCGAGGCGGGGGGGAGGCGGAACTCATATATAGTTATGAGGAGAAACAAACAACTATGAGCTACGAACTTGGCAAAGGGGCGCACTCGGTATACGCACTTCAGTACCATCTCGTTCAGGTGGTGAAGCAACGGAAGAAAGTGCTTGAAAACGGAGTGATAGACCTGCTGAAGCAGAAGATCAGGGAAATAAGCGGGACTTTTGAAGCAGAAGTTCTGAACCTGGAGTGCGACAAAGACCATTTCCACCTGATTTTCAAGGCAAAGCCGACTCTGGACATGCCGAGGTACATCAACGCTGTAAAAACGATAACTTCAAGGGAAATCCAGAGGAACTTCCCAAAAGTGAAGCGGAAGCTTTGGAAAGGCGTTCTCTGGTCTCCATCGTACTTCCTCGCTACGACCGGGCAGGTAACTCTCGATGTATTGAAAAAATATGTTGAGGAGCAGGGAAATGCTTAGCCACAAATTCAGGCTGTGTCCCTCAACGACCTGCAAGCAAAAGCTGAACCAGCACATGGAGCTTTGCAAGCGGCTCTACAACAGCTTGTTATCAGAGCCGAATTTGGTGGGGAAAAAAGGGACAGGGTTCAGACCGACAGATGCCCAAGCCCTCACAGTCGACTTGAAAAAACATGAGAAATCTGAACTTAGGGAAGTGCACTCAAAAGTTCTCCAGGTGGTGAATTGCCAGCTCGGATCCAACGTCCGCACTTTGGCAAGACTGAAACGCGACGGCAGGTTCAGTTCAAAACGCTCAACTTTAATCTGTCAGGGGGCAGGCAGGTCCCCGCGAGCACCATCGTTGAATCAGGAAGCCTACACCCGTTTACGGGTGGTAGTTCACTATGAACCACCGTAAAAATTAGACAGGAGAGGCTTGTTCGGTGGCTAGATATCTCATCCGTGGTCTGGTAGATGGTTCTCTGTCCACACTTGGTATAGTTATCGGCGCTAGTATCGTTATCGGATTAATTCCGGAAGCAACACGAATTATCGTAGCCGCCGGAATTGGGGGCGGACTTGCAAATGGACTCTCAAATATCGTCGGAGCATTCGCAGCTGAGAAAACCGTTACTCATAAAGAATTAGAAAGGATCGAACGAGCAATGCTCAAACGTGGCGCGGTCAAGAACAGTAAGCGATACAAAAAGACCGAGAAGAGGATCCTCTCGAGTAGTGTGATAGACGGATTAGCGACAATCGGTGGGTCGGTGATCCCCGTGCTACCTTTTTTCATTTTGCCTGCACCTCTAGCGTTAGAATGGTCGATAATCGTGACCCTCGCACTCTTCTTCGCTCTAGGGGTCTATATCGGTAGAGTGTCAAGAGAGAACCTCACGCTTTCGGGTGTTAAAATGGTATTGTTTGCCGGAGCGACCGCAGGAATCGCTGCTTTAATAAAGATAATTATTTGATGGAAGTCTTCCGCCAGAGAGTTTCGCCTCGTACTTCTATCTGTAGGATACGATGATAGGGGATCTCAACTTCTCCTTCGGGAGCAACCACGTGCATGAAACCGCTTCCGAGCTCGATTATCTTTGTACCTTCTATCACGCGCCTGTCGTTTGGGGCGCCTCGATGGAGGATAGTCACTTTAACGCTTTGCAACGTGTTCGCGCCACCCCATTTCAACTTGTTCAAGACTTCGCGTGGCCCCATCAAATTATTATTTGACCCGTAAATATTTGAATTATGGTTTAGCCCGCGGATTTGATCGCGCCCGAAATATACTTTCGAGCATTTTTCTCCACAAATGGCCCATGGCCTGGATATAACCTGTCAACATCAAGCTCAGCCAATTTTCGTAGCGAATCTATTAAAGCTTCAACGTCGCCCGTGGGTAGGTCGGTCCTCCCCACTCCATCACAGAATACTGTGTCACCTGAGAACAGGATCCTACAATTGG
>DTYD01000101.1 GCA_012962055.1 Hadesarchaea archaeon | reverse complement strand
GCCTCGATTGAGGACTAAGTGCAACTACTAAAAGATAGTACACCGGGTTGGGTTTTCTTCGTCAATATAAATAGAAAGCCGAGAAAGTAACAGTTGACTGAATGGTTGGCAGGACCGGTGTCGATTCAGGTACCGCTAAATTCATCACGCGTGCAGTGGCCGTCCTAGGTGGAATGGCGGCAATCGTCATCGCATTAATTTTACAGTTGGTCGCCGCTACGGGTGCAAGGGTGGGTCTCTCAGCAACGTATTTGCTGTTAGCTGTCACGCCAGCCGCCACCGAAGAACCCCTCAAACAGTTGGGAGTTCTCATCGTAGCGTTGAAACAGCCGAGGTGGATTCGGACAAAACGGGATGGGCTGGCTGTCGGAGCGCTCGCGGGTTTGAGCTTCGGAGTCGCTGAGAGCTTATTCTACGTGATTGGTGGTGCTGGAGTGGAGCGGATCCTTTCCATTTGTATGCACATCGGAGCTTCGGCTGTGGGTGGGCTGGGAATGTTCTACGCTTCAAAGAGAAAATATATGAGCATGCTTGGTTGGTTAGGACTCGCAGTTGTAATTCACTTTCTTTGGAACTACATCGCCATCACCATAGCGTTTGTGTTGTAGTCACCGATGATCTCTATCGCGAAATAAAACTCCTTTTTCGGCCAAAAATGCTCGATTAAGAGCCAATTTTAGGGGTAGATTTAAATACCGCCCAAATAAATGAAAAACAGCCAGAGATGAGGCAAAAAAATACTTGAGGAGGCAGATACATGGTTGAATTGCCCGTTGCGGCTGTGGATCGTGTTATAAGAAAATCCGGAGCGAAGCGCGTCAGCGAAGGCGCTGCTCTTGCCCTAGCTGAAGTCTTGGAAGAAAGAGCATTAACGATAGCTGCCGAGGCCGCGAAGCTCGCGGAGCATGCAGGAAGGCGAACGGTTCGAGACGTTGATATTCGGCTTGCTGCAAAGCGAGTATAATTTTAAATTTCACCCGGCCTAATTAGTTTGGGGTCGAAGTGAGCGAAGCCGAACCGCGCGTAAGTGAAATGCCACGCCTCTACAATGTCTTTGAGGTGCCAAAGATGAAATCGGTCCGAGCGACCACCACGCTTCATCCTAAAATAGATTTTAAGGAAATTCTGAATCGCCTTCCAAAAGTGAGTAAATTACAAACATCAAACAAGAATGTTGTAAAATTTCAGCTCAAGCGCGGCAGCTATCTACTGCTTTTCCCGACCAATTACGTTGAGATTCATGCGCCGGATGAAGGGACCGTGCGAGAGGTTTTGATCGCCTTCAGGGATGAGCTGTTCAAGAACGGATTGTTGTGATCAGGGTTTTAGAATGCGTGAACCTTTGAAGGGTGCACGGATAGCGGTTAAAACTTGTATGGGAGTTAAAAAAGGAGAGAAAGTTCTCGTCGTCACCGATCCGCTTAAAATCGAAATTGCGCGGTCACTCGTAGAAGCTGCGCGTGAGATTGGCGCTAGGACGCTTTTGATGTGCACGCCAGTGGGGAAGCGACACGGTGAGGAACCGCCGGATGTGGTGGGAGAGGCGATGCGTGCCGCGGATGTCGTGCTCGCTCCGACTACCTATTCTATAAGCCACACCCAAGCCCGCTTGCGCGCGACCAAATCAGGGGTCCGCATCGCGACCATGCCCATGATAACCTCAGATATGATGCGGCGGGGCGCGATGCTCGCGGATTACCGTGAGGTGAAGAAACTGAGTAAAAGGGTGGTTGTCAGGCTCGCCCGTGCCAGGGAGGTCGAAGTCACAACGCGAGCCGGAACTGATCTCATGTTCAGCAAAGTGGGACGAAGGGTTTATGACGACACCGGAATTTATCATAGACCCGGCGACTTCGGCAATCTTCCTGCCGGGGAAGTCGCCGTAGCTCCGGTGGAGGGAACGGCCGAGGGACGGGTGGTGGTGGATGGGTCAATGGTCGACATGGTTCGGGGGAGAATTGAAATATTTATCGAAAGAGGAATCGCAAAGAAAATTTCCGGGAGGCCTGCTCGAGGTTTACTCAGGATGCTGAGAGAAGCTGGACCAAAATCTAGGAACCTAGCTGAGTTTGGGATAGGTACGAATCCGAAAGCGCGCCTGATCGGAAACGTACTTGAAGATGAGAAGGTACTGGGGACCTGCCACATAGCGCTTGGGGATAACTCGACTTTTGGTGGGAAAACTAGAGCAGGGATTCACGTCGATGGGATTTTCACGATGCCTACGGTGAAAATTGACGGAAAAATCCTGATGAAAGACGGGCGATTGAGAATCTGACTATTCCACGGTTACTGACTTTGCGAGAGACCTTGGGCGGTCAGGATCCTGACCCCGTTCAACCGTCATGTGGTAAGCGAGCAGTTGGGGCGGGATTATGTATAGCAGCGGGCTGAAGAGTTCCTCGGTTGGCGGAATGGGGATGAATTCGTCGACATGCCCCTTCACATCGTCGCCCTCCTCCGCTATCGCTATCACCTCCGCTCCGCGTGCCTTCACCTCTTCTATATTGCCGATCATTCGAGCCCGGTTATCTCCCGGTGGCACGACTGATATAACTGGGGTGCCCTTATCTATGAGGGCAAGCGTGCCGTGTTTTAACTCCCCTGCGGGCATCGCCTCGGAGTGTATGTATGTTATCTCTTTAAGTTTCAGAGCCGCTTCAAGCACGATCGGATAGCCTATGCCTCTTCCGATGAGGTAGATGTGTCGGGAATCCCGGTAGCGTTTCGCGAGCTTCTTGGCATGTGACTCAACATCGGCCAGCACTGCCCGCGCAGCATCCGGTATCCCATGAAGTCTTGCGATGAGCTTGTCTATCTTCGCTTTTGGCAGACCTCTCTTTTTGGCCAGGTAAATCGCGAGCAGCAGCAAATAGGCAACTTGGGCCGCGAACGTCTTCGTCGCCACAACGCTGACTTCCGGTCCTGCGTGGGTGTAGCAGACTAAGTCACTCTCACGAGTTATCGAACTACCCACCACGTTCGTCAAACACGCTACTTTAGCGCCGCCCGACTTCGCCATCCGAACAGCTTTCAGCGTGTCTGCAGTTTCCCCTGATTGTGTGATTGCCAATACCGCGGTCTTTTCGTCCACCCTACAGCTTTCCTGAAACTCGGACGATATCACAGTCTCAATCGAGAGGTCTGCCAGCTTTGCCAACGCGTACTTTCCGACCAATGCGGCGTGATAGGATGTGCCACAGGCGACGAAGTAGACCCGTTTAACCCCGAGCAGAAATTTGGCTAGGTTCTCAAGCTTCGAGGTTGTGCGAAGGGTGTCCCGAACAGCCTCTGGTTGTTGATATATCTCTTTGAGGGTGAAGTGCGGGAAACCCATTCTCTCGGCCATTTCGGCAGTCCACGTCACCTTCATCGGGCGTTTCTTGACTATGGTCCCGGAGCGGATGTTTTTGATCACAGCCCCTCCAGATTTTATGATGACCATCTCGTCGTTTTCCAGCACGGTGACATATCTGGTATGCTTGAGCAGGGCAGGAATGTCGGACGCCAAAAACATCTCGTTCCTTCCCACACCCAAAATGAGCGGGCTCTCTCTTCTGACCCCTATCAATTTATCCGGCTCGTCTACGCTTAGAATCGCCAGGGCAAAACTCCCTTTTAACTTTTTGACGGCTTTCCCGACGCTCGTTTCCAGATTTTTTTTCTGCTTCATGAAGTAGGTGATCAGATTTGGTATGACCTCCGTGTCGGTATCGGAGACGAAACGGTGCCCGTGTTTTCTGAGAAATTCTCTGAGCTCCAGGTAGTTTTCGATGATGCCGTTGTGGATGACCGCGACCTTTCCAGAGCTATCAAGGTGGGGGTGGGCGTTTGCGCGGGAAGGTTTCCCGTGGGTGGCCCAGCGGGTGTGGCCTATCGTGACCGTCCCGGGCATATCGGAGAAGT
>DTYD01000100.1 GCA_012962055.1 Hadesarchaea archaeon | reverse complement strand
TGGAAAAGCCCCCTGTATCGCAGGTAGGAAGTGGTCGTCGAATGCAGGGACGGCGAATCCATCGGTGAAAAATCCAGCAAACGCGCCGAAGAAAGCCCAAAATCCGAAGAGAACGGCGAGTGCGAGGGGTATACCGGTCGCAGGCCTAACGCTTAGGTCTGAAATAACATCCTTTAAAGTGTGCTCGTACTTCTCACGGAGAACTACCTGTTTGGAGATATCATCGATAAGCTTCCAGCGCTCATCGGTGCTCAGCTGGTCTTGGGATTTTTCTCTCATTCCTTCTTACCTTTCGCTCTTCGTTTGATGCTCCTTATACGCATCGGCTTCGCTTCAGAAATCCGAGAAACGAGTTCCTTGAGGCCACTACCGGTCGTCGCTACAGTCTCCACAACAGGGACTCCTAAAATCTTCTCGAGCTTCTTAACATCTATTTTTATTTTCCTGTCCCTAGCCGCATCGGACATGTTGAGCGCGACCACAATCGGATAACCTTTCTCCATTAGTTCTAGAGTTAGGTACAGTCCTCGCTCTACAGCAGTCGCATCTATCACGCTCACTACCGTGTCTGGCTTTTCCTTTGACAGCATGTCCCGTGCGACTTCTTCGGCCTTGTCCTTTGGCTTGAGAGAAAAAGCGCCTGGGAGGTCTATTATCTCCCACCCCTCACCTGCTATCCACATCTGACTCTTGGTGAAATCAACTGTAGTCCCTGGATAATTCGAAACCGTTGCTTTTGCACCGGATAACCTATTAAACAGGACAGATTTCCCCACGTTTGGGTTACCGGCAAGGAAAATCTTCTTCATTCTTCACACTCCACGAGAATCGACTTAGCAAGCCCTCTTCCGAGAGAGGTCTCCCTTCCTTTTACCACAATTACAACAGGCCCTCTGATCGGTTGTTCGGTGGCTACTTTTAATTCCTCGCCAGTTCTTATACCCATCCCCGCAACGCTTGCTCGAATCGATGAGTCTATATCAATTATTCGGCCCTTTTCAGCGGGTCTCATGTCTGACAGCTTTTTCTTCATGGAGAGCCTCCAATTTAGGCATCCCTAATAATTAAAGTTCATCCTTTTTAAATTTTTCGGTTAACCTAACATTTTTTAGGTACTTGTACTAAATTTAAAATTGAGAGTGCAAACATGCTGCTGACAAGTCTAAAACCTAGAGAAACAGGCGTTGTGATTCAAATAGTCGGGGGACAAGGCATGAAACAGAAGTTAGCGCTCCGGGGAATTAAAGAAGGCAGCTGGCTGCGGATGATTTCGTCTTCAAGAGGTCCCGTAGTTGTGGAAAGCAATGGGGGCCAAATCGCCATGGGTCGTGGGATGGCACAAAAAATAATTGTGGATGGAATTAGGTAGGATGAGCTTATGATCAAGAAAAAGTTTAGCTCAAGCGTTGAGGACTATCTGGAAGCCATATACTTTATCGGAAAAGAGAGAGGCAGCGTCAGAACATCAGATATTGCCTTCTTCTTGAAACATAAACCTCCGAGCGTCACGGAGATGTTAGATAAACTCAGCAAAAAGGGGTTCATAAAACATGAGAAGTACGGCACCGTCTCGCTCACGCTACAGGGAATGCGAATCGCAGAGGAAGTCAGCGGGCGACATAATACTTTAATCAGTTTTCTTGAACTTTTGGGCGTAGATAGAGGAACTGCGGAGATCGATGCATGTAAGATGGAGCATATCTTGAATCGGAGGACCATAAATAGGTTGAGGAGATTCGTGGAATTCGTTCAAAGAGCCCCAAAGGAGCCTGAGTGGCTTGAGCATTACAAACACTTCGTCAAAACAGGTGAACACTTGGAATGTAAGTCCGAAGGAACGAAGTAAATCTGAAAATAATTCGAGGCAACAAGATTTCTAAACGATTGGCAATTACATGTAACGATGTACAAAAATAAAATTTAGTTTAGGAATTTTTCGTTTGTCAATTTTTTCTCCATATAAATGACCTCCACCCAAATCATCGGCGGGAAGCATGGGGTCGGGTCTAAATGCATCTGATGTCATTCGTTCGATGATGCGGATGGGATTTTCACGCGACGAAATTTATGATGTGCTCGCTGGCGTCGGTCTCCCCGGGGAACACGTGCAGCTCCTCATCGACCGCGTATCAGCGGAGTTTCAGGATGCGGGGATAAAGTCTCAGACCTCACGATTAGCGAAAGAAGTTCAAAACATTTTTAAAACCGAGTTAGAGGAGGCGCTGACGAATATTTCATTGCACATGAATTCAATTTCCCGCGAGATGGAATTAATCAAAATTGAGCTCGAAAAACTGAACATGCGCGTTGTTGAACTTCAAAAATTGACCTATCGCATTACCTGTCCAAGATTGAAAACGGCCTCAGGCTGACCACGATCACCCTTATACTGAACTGTTCCTCTGGCATTTCCCATCTGTACGCAAGCGGTTTGTGCACATAGTTTACACCAAAAGCGTGCGGTATAGTCGGGTTATCGTAGTCCAGAACCTCCTCGACCGACCCTGGTTCCAGCTCAAGCGTGGCCACCCATTGCCCCCACCAGAGCGTTACACCTATGAACCATAGAGGTATGGGTGTCGCAGCAGGGGAATCAAGCCAACCGGCGGGGTCTTCGCGTTTGTAAGTTATGTTCTTTACCTTGAAATCGTGGAACACCGAGAGTCCCGGCGATGAATCGATAGGCTGTGGGGATAGGAGCTCGTAAAACTCCTCACGGCTGATTGTGAACTCCGGCGGGGCTTCCTCCAACCTTGAAGCCAGTCCCCCATCTATCTCAAAATCAAGTTCGGCGGAGGTTGGCTCGTACCGTTGAGACAAGTTTTTCATTTCGTTGAAGTTACCCTTCACCCCCTCCAACACAAGTCTCAGCGCACCGATTGCCCCGCTGATCTCATCGTCAATGTAAACTGGTGCTCTTTCCTCAATGGGCCGCGGCGGATCTCCCCCGTAGCGCGTGAACGTGGCCCATCGCTGCGGGCTAGGTTCGGAGAGCAAATCCTCTGTTGAAGTTGTGACCTGCTCGAGAAGCCCGTCCAGCAAGGCACCCAGTCCACCGGTTGTGAGTCCCGCTGAGGTGCTGGTTACAGCCAGTTCCAGCTGTGAGAGTTTCGCCAAGACCCCCTCTACCCCCCACTCCACTTGCTCCTCCAAAGAGGGATAACCCGCGTCTAGCGTTCGAGATGTGAGGCCCCGGTATAAGGCGGCCGTCACCACATCGTCCGGCGCGGATTTGGTGATGAATTCCAGCAATTGGTCGAACTGCTCGCTCACATCGGAAATTTCAGCCCGCGCGTCCACAACGCTTTCGATAGCGTTCTTGAGCAACCCACGGATGTCTCCCAACACCTCTCCAAAATTTTCCACATTCTCGGGGAGCTGTGCTACCGCATCCCTCGCCAGCCCGACATATTTTTTCGTTTCTTCTAGGCGGACCGTCGCACCTTCAATAGCGTCGAGAGCACGGTCGATGTAACCACACATGCTGTCCACGTCGGCGGCGCGGACTGGCGTGACCACAACGGTGCGGTTGTTCAATTCAGCGAGCAGGCCGCCCGCTCCACCTGCCGCATTGATCAATCCCTCCGCTGCAGCCCAGTAGTCAGAGGAACCAAACGTGTTGAACTCGTGAATGGCCCAAGCCGTCTCGAAGAACGCCCGGCTGCGGGAATCGCTGAGCTCCACCTTTCCGTTCAGCCATGCACCACCCCAAGCTGCGAGGTATTCCATTATCCCCCACCAAGTGCAGATATCGCCGCGTCTTTCCACGAACTCACCCATGCGCTCCTGGAGCAGGAAGTAACGGGAATCGATAAACGTTTCAATGCTTTTTAGCGGGAGTCTGAGAGAGAGGGAATTGTCACGGGACCTGAGTTTTATCAGGATCCCATCCGGCAGCTCCGCCCGCGCCAGTACGTGTCCTCCTTCGATTTCTTCAAGATCTATACTGGGCCATGCGCTTGGATCTGGTACATACAGCTCGACGCGCGCGTCATGTTGTGTGTAGGTCGGCCCGATTTTGGCCATGTGCTCGGCAAAATACGCTGTTGCGAGCTGCTCG
The DNA here is from genome assembly GCA_012962055.1 of Hadesarchaea archaeon. GTDB lineage: Archaea > Hadarchaeota > Hadarchaeia > Hadarchaeales > Hadarchaeaceae > B75-G9. Next base: position 3,021 of record DTYD01000100.1, on the reverse strand, counting down.
ATGGTGCGTTCCCTAACGACATCATCGTAGTCGTCTGCTCGCTCACACGCCTCCCAGAGCGCTTGGTAAACGGCGTACCTCAGGGCGGCTTTGAGGTCGCCTTGAATTCCTGCAGCAGCCGTCAGGAGTGCAGAGTCCGAGATGTCGTCCACAACGCCGAGCGAGCGCTGATGCCTCGACCATGCAGCATGGGCGACCATCCCGAGCACGAGCAGCACTATGAGGGCACCCGCGGCACTGAACGGCATGAATCCCCGCTCCCTCATCGCGACCACAGCTCCAAAGTCATCTCAATGATGGGGTCAACCTCCAAATCCTGCCCGAACAAGTCAATGCCCAACATTTCCTCTATGCGCCGCGTTAGCTCCTCCTGAGATGTCGGCAACGAGAGCATCACGGTCTCGGAGCAGAGCTGGGTTCTAGCTTGGGCCAAATCCTCTATCCCGGTTTCGAAGTGAACTCGTACAAATTCCAGATCGATAGGTTCGGTCCTCGCGCGCAGGCGGTAGCCGAAGCGTCCGCCAATCATTCGATCCAGCGCCGACTTGAGAAATCCCTTGAATTCCTCGTTCATATCTCGATTCGGCTGTGGGAGCGTGAGGTCTGTACCCCCGGCCTCCACGCGCAGGTTGAGAAGGGCATCCTCCGCGAGCAACTGTGTAATAGTTTTGTGGCGCAGTTCACGTCTCGCCGAACCTCCAGTCATCGAGAGGCCCAGCTCAGACACCCTAAACTCGTATTCGAACCCACCGAACTGGTCAGCAGTCGTGTTTTGGAGCGAAAGCAGGGTGCTCTGCGCAAAGATGACGGCGTGCCGTGTGCTATCAGCCCTTGGGTCAACGGGGCTCACCCTGGCTAGTAGTAGTGTGGCGGTGGAAAGGAGAAGGGCGAAGACGAGCATGTCTGCGATGTAACCGAATCCTCGTTCGTTCACTTAACCCCTCCACACTTGCACCGAGAGTTCACATAGAACCGCAAGACCCTGATTCTGGACGGCGGCGGGCAGGCCGACTCCGACGGGTGGTGAGAAATAGTGTTCAAACGGGTTCAGGTCAGGGCCGCGCACGAAAAGGGATTCTCCCTCGAGGGTTCTGACTTCGACTCGTAGGTTTATTCCTTGCAGGGCCAAAATTCGGGAATAATCTTCAAGCCGTTCGTGCGAGAGTTCCAGCAGTCCAATCTGGTCGTTCTGTCCAACGAGTATTTGGTCTCTGAGTCGTTTGGCTATATCGAGCGCTAGATCGAAATCCTCAGAAGCGTTTCGCCGCTCCGCATAAACGTGGTAGGAATGAGTCAACGCAGCGACGAATACAATGACAAGCCCCGTGACGACGAGAACTGAGAAAAGATCTTCTCCGACCGAAAACTCCATCTAAATCAACTCCAGCTGAATCGCGTCAGTTTTTCTGAGGTGAATTTCACGCGGGTTTTCCGCCGTGAGTGTGAAATATCCTCCATTCACCTGATTCGTGAGCATGAATACGCGCTCGACCTCGTCCTCCGCGATAACGTGCACACGAACCACCTGCACCCCGATACTTCGCTCACCGGTCACCACCACCTCGAACTGCTGGAGAACTGCCGGCAGGTTTCGCTGTAGCTCGGCTTCACCGGGCAGAGAATCTGCGGCCCCGATGGTGTCAGCGATGGCGTCAGCGAGTTGAGTCAGGTCCTCTTGCTCGGCGAGGCGTCCAAGGCTCGCGTGCATCGATAGAGCCATCCCGAGGAAGACCAAAGCCGCTAGCGCTACGCCAATCTTACAGAGAAAGAAACTGGCTAGTAGCCCATGGTCGTTCACTCAAACCACCGTAGCTCCAGGAAGCACCCTCCATCCGCTCCACGTTTGAGCTCGATGAGATAACTGCCGCTGTCTAATTGAGACGCAGATGCGAGAACCGGCAGTGGCAGAAAGTCGCTCCGCACGATTTCATCACCCACAACTAGCCGTGCCAGATTTTCATCCAGGACGATTACACCTTCACCTGTGTTGACCTCAACCAACTGAGCGCTACCCACACCGCTGGCGCTGAGCATCCGGACTCGCTCGGTGAACGTATTAAAAGCATCGATCGCTTGCTGTCGCTCACTTAGCCTCCGCGCCTGGTCGAGACATGCCAACCCAATTCCCAAGGTACTCGCTCCAAGCACGGCACTGAGCAAGAGTACCACCGGCAGGGACTCGATACCCCGAGCATCATGCCGCATGGGGCCACCCTACCCAACGGCGACCTGTCCCTCCCAGGGGATATACCCGGCGTGAGTAACCTGGACGGTCGCAACCACGATGTCTTCACCGTTCATCGGGATTGTAAACGTGTACCGGTTCGAGTTCGTCCCAAGAGTGTGTGCCTTCATCCCACCGACCCATTTCACAACAACTGTCGCTCCGCCTAGGGCATCGCCGCTGGTCGCATCATATACCTTAACGGTGAGTCGGTTGCTCGATGTGGTAAACCGCACGTCCATATCGCGCAGCACCATTCGCTCAGCCGTCCCGACGAACTGCATCAGGACCCCCATCGTCATCGTGCCAATCACAAGGGCCATCACGAGCTTGATGGGTACCCCCATGAGCTGTCCTTTCTCGTTCATTTTCCCGTCGAGGCTTTGAGCAGAAGTTGTTTATAAGGAAAGAAATTTTGCCCGATCTGTGCATCAAGACAACCGTTTATTTCTTTCCATGTGATAATACCGAAGCGAGTGAGATGTCTGAGGCCTACTACGTTTACATTCTGCAGAGCCTGAAGGACAAAAAGTTCTACACGGGGCAGACCACTAATCCCAAAAAACGTCTGGCCCAGCACAACCATGGGGAGGTGCGCTCGACCAAGGCGAGAAGGCCGTTCAGGATCGTATACCTGGAAAATTTTGAAACCCGCAGCGAGGCGACTAAACGTGAACGCAAACTTAAAACGCTCGAACATGATGAAAAGCTGAAGCTGGTTCAAACGTTCAAGCGGGTGGGATAGTGGAGGTTCTGCAAATGATTTGGGGCAAGCGCGTAAAATCGGGCAAATCGGG
>DTYD01000099.1 GCA_012962055.1 Hadesarchaea archaeon | reverse complement strand
TCTGCAGTGATCCGGCCTCGTCTCAAGCGTTATATCGCTATTTCGAATCGTGGCATCCTCGGCCGCCGCTTGAGCTTCTTTGATCGTTGTAGCGTTAGCGCCCGACATCGCGTTCAAGCACTGCGTCACGAACCACTCGAGGTACTCTTGAGAATGGGCTATAAGGGTGCCTCCGAAAATTATTAGCTCAACTTTGTCCACGGAGTGTCCGATCGTGCGGAGCTGCTCGACTCGGCTTTTCACCTGACCGTACGGATCGTAATCGTGTTGAAGGGCTCGGGCGGAGGCAGGTTCGTGCCCCGTGTACGCAGAGGGTGTACCGTGCTCAGGGCCACCCGGACAATAAATACATCTGCCGTGTGGACAGGGGTGGGGTTTTGGCATCACCGTTATGACCGAGACACCTGAAATCGAACGGACTGGTTTTATCCTGAAAAGCTGGAGAAAATTATTTCGATCCTCTACAGTTGCAACAGCTAAAATTTCTGAATTCTTTAGCGGCCGTGATAGCCCAAACTCCTTACAAGCACGAATTTTAGCCCGCGCTAGCCCACGGGCATCGTCTATTTCGCCACTTGATACCTCCTGCAGGATCGCTTTACATGCAGTTGAGATGGTGTTCATCCCACATCCCCTTACTTAATTTACACTTGAGGATATTTCCTTGATGGTGATCGAGTGAAAGTCAAAGAAGTGTGCGAAAAGTACGGGCTGCCAGACCAGGTCGCCACAACGCTGGAAAAGTCGGGCACGGTCACGCTCTACCCTCCTCAGGTGGATGCGGTGAAGAAGGGCGCTCTAGATGGAAAAAATCTCGTACTGGCAATTCCGACCGCAAGCGGTAAGACGCTCATCGCTGAGTTCTGTATGCTCAAATCGGTCCTCAATGAGGACGGAAAGTGCCTGTACATCGTGCCTCTCCGGGCTCTCGCGAGCGAAAAGTACGAGGAGTTCAAGGAAAAATATGGACAACTTGGTGTGAGGGTTGGAATTAGCACGGGTGATTTCGATGTCGCCGACCCTCGCCTCGCCCGCTATGATATTTTAGTTGCCACTTCTGAGAAAGTTGACTCCTTACTTCGTCACCGCGCGAAGTGGCTCGCTGATGTGATCTCTGTGGTGGTCCTAGATGAGGTGCACTTAATAGACGACCCCGGGCGCGGCCCCACACTAGAAGTCCTGACAGCACGACTCAAACAAGTTAATCCCGAACTTCAGCTATTGGCACTTTCGGCAACAATTAAAAACGCAAACGAAATAGCAGAGTGGCTTAACGCTGAACTTGTCAAAAGCGATTGGCGTCCAGTTCCGCTGAAGAAAGGTGTTTACTATCACAAAAAAATCAGGTTCGACGATGGGAGCAAGCGGGCTGTTGAAGTGGAGATCGGCGAAGACCTCGCAGCGCTTGCCGTCGATACAGTACAGGAAGGCGGACAGGCGCTTGTTTTCGTCAACCCCCGCCGATCAGCACAAACATCGGCAACGCTATTGGCCAAGCATGTCGGTGCAACCCTCTCAGCCCAAGAGCGCGAGAAGCTTGCCGCGGTTGCTAAAACGGTTGAGGGCGCGCTAGGTGAATCCACGCGGACCTGTCGGCAACTGGCCGAGTGTGTTCGTAATGGGGCGGCTTTCCATCACGCAGGTCTTTTCCACTCCCAGCGAAAGGCTGTCGAAGATGCTTTCAGACAAAACCTGATAAAAGTAATATGTGCGACCCCGACGTTAGCAGCTGGCGTGAATTTACCCTCGCGCCGTGCAATCATTCGTGACTATCGACGTTATATGGGATCCTACGGGATGCAGCCCATCCCTGTGCTAGAATTTCATCAAATGGCGGGGAGGGCAGGTCGGCCGCAATACGATAAGTACGGTGAAGCTGTAATGATCGCTCATGGCAAGAGCGAAGTCGAGGCGCTGTTCGAGGAGTTTATTCGAGTCGAACCAGAGCGGATAGCCTCCAAGCTGGCGACCGAACCAGCGCTCCGGACGCACGTGCTCGCCTCAATCGCAGCAGGGTATGTGAGCGACGCCGATGGGCTACTGGAGTTTCTGGGACACACCTTCTTTGCGCACCAGTATAGTACGAGCGACGTAGAGCGAGTGGTCCAGCTGGTCTTAGATTTTCTTGAGAAAGAGGAGATGATCCGCAGACAGGGGGAGCTTCTAATCGCCACTCCCTTCGGCGAGCGCGTCTCGAGGCTCTACATCGACCCGCTCTCGGCCGTCGTGCTGCGCGACGGCATCAAAGGTATTGCCACAAGAAAACCTACTGCGTTGGCACTACTCCACCTCATCTGCCACACCCCCAATATGGGACTGCTCTATCTTCGCCAGCACGAATATTCCGACCTCGAGCTCCTCTACCTTGACCGCGCCGGTGAGTTGCTCACCCCGGCTCCCGATCCTCGACGCGAACCGGAGAAATTTGAGGGGCTGCTTGCGGAGCTGAAGACCGCGCAGATGATTCAGATGTGGTTGGATGAAGCGCGAGAAGATGACATCCACGAGCAATTCGGGATAGGAGCAGGGGACATCCGCAGGGCAGCCGACACCGCGAAGTGGCTGCTATATGCCGCGCACGAGCTCGCGAGCCTGTTCAAAGTAAGGGCTGCGCTAACCTCCCTTAGAAAGTTGCACGATCGAGTCGGGCATGGTGTCAAAGAGGAGTTGCTGGAGTTGGTGCAGTTGCGTGGCATAGGACGCGTTCGCGCGCGGAGCCTATTCAAAGCTGGCTACAGAAAGCTCACTGACCTCAAACGAGCTACTGAAGAAGAACTAGCAAAAATACCCTATGTTGGTGCTGAAATCGCGCGAAGCATCAAACAGCAAATTGAGGCCGGTAAAAATTTTTAGGTTATTTATATTATGATGAACTAGTAAGAAGATGGACTCACGAGATATCACTACTTCTTTCATCGTTGCTGTTGTAATTGTCGCTGTTTTGATAGGTGCTGGTTTCGGTTTTTTCTCTTGAGGGAGCAGGAACCCGGATCACCCCAAGACAATCAACCTCCCGGGCCACCGTTGGAAGACCAGCCACAGTAAAAAACGAATTAAAAGATGGTGACATAACGGACTGCGTCTAAAATTGGTATTTGTCAAGGTCTTGGGGCAGAAAGTTATGGACAGATTTGACATATAATTTTTCTTGGGTTTCCATTTGGCCGATCCCCACAACTACCGCCTTTTCAGCGCAAAGACTGTGCCGAGTATGACGACGATGGCTATTATCCCCACCATGACACAGATGGTGGGTATCTCCTCGGCTGCTGGTGCTCCATTACCTTCCTCACCCCCAGGGCCTTCTCCAGCCTCAGCAACCAATTTGGCGTATTTGAGGTCCATGTTACCCTCATCAACATAGCTTATGTGAGGGCTACCATTGGCATCTAGTGCTATTGAGGTGTCGCTGCTGGGAACCGCTTCTACGGTTTCGATGATCCACGAGCTCCCATCCCACTTAGCATACTTGAGGACATCGTTGGCCCCATCGCCATAACTTATGTGGGGGTAGTCATTGGCATCTATCGTTATTGAGGGGTCTAAACCAACTTCTCCAGTAGCTACTGTTTCGATACCCCATGAATTCCCAGTCCACTTGGCGTACTTGAGATCTTGGCTGGAGTAGTCAGGATAGACTATGTGTGGATAGCCATTTGAGTCGAGGGCTATCAAAGTGTCTTCGCCAACCTGGCTGTTCGAGTCCACGGTCTCAATATTCCACGAACTCCCGGTCCACTTCGCGTACTTTAGTGCATTGCTGTCCTCATCGCAGTAAACCAAGTGGGGGTACCCGTTGGCGTCGACATCGATTGAAACACCTACGCCAAAACCGGGACCCGATTCCACAATCTCGACGCTCCACGAACCCCCCTCACGCTTTGCGTACATGAGATCGCCGCTGGTCTGACGGAAGTAGCCAATGTGGAGATACCCATTACCATCAAGCGCTAGTGAAGTGCCGCCGCCCTGCACGTCTACGTTCTCGATGTTCCATGAACTTCCGGTAAAAGTGGCGTACTTGACGGCTCCGGTATCCTGAGCAAAGTAACTTATGTGAGGATGTCCACCCGCATCGACCGCTATGGACGTTTCCTCACCGACCCAGTCCTCTGAATCCACGACCTCAATATTCCATGAGCTTCCAGTCCAGCGTGCGTACTTGAGGTCGCGGTTGGTCTTATCGTGATAGCTTATATGAGGGTATCCGTTGGCATCAAGTGCTAGCGAAGCGTCCACGCCAACCTCACCGGTTGAGTCAACTGTTTCGATGCTCCAGTCAGAGTCTGGAGCCGCGCTCACCGGCCCTAATAATACCGCGACAAAGCTCGCCACGAACGCAAATCCAAAAAGTCCCGTCTTCATTCTGCGGCCTCCATGAATGAATTGTGAGACGTGTATTAAAACAAGTCCTTAAACCTAATTAGAAAGTTATGAACAGATTTGTCCAAAATTAGGAATTAACGTAGAATATTGCCATAAATGTGCCTGATAAAACATTAAACAATCTAAACGGATACAAAAGTGTCGGCTAAATTTGCCACGAATGTATTTAAAAAGCCTAGAATAAAAGAGTGGACAAGTGACAAAAGGATATGGGGAAAACTCC
>DTYD01000098.1 GCA_012962055.1 Hadesarchaea archaeon | reverse complement strand
TCTTCGCCGCCAATCCGTTTCAGCGCGCCGGCCGCTCCGCCTCCCATGTACATCAGACTGTTCGCTGGGTTGCATATCGCGTCGGTGATCTCCTCCGTTAGATTCCCGCGTTTGACCTCAACCATCAGATTGCCAATTTTGAACATTCTGCCCACCTGAGTTTCGTGCTTGCATAAATTAACCGTGAGCGTTTTAATTGGCCCGCAAAATATTGAGTGGAGGTTGAAAAGATGAAGCCAAGTGTGAAAAACGTTGTGTTTGATTTCCTGTTCGGCGGTTTGCTTGTGGCAGGGGCCCTGTTCGTGGCATCGCTGCTCGGGCCGACAGCTGGCGGGGTTCTCGCAGGGGCTCCGATTCGAACCGGTGGGGTGATTTTCTTGCAGTATCTGCACCAGGGGCTCGACTCCGCGGCGGAGATGACCAGAGGAGTGGTCATGGCGATGATCTCAAACGTGTTCTTCGCGATCACCATTTACTTTGTCCTCCCACGGTTCGGGATCGTCGCTGGATTCTTGGCCGCTGGTGTCGTGTTTCTCTCCGCCGTGGTCGTGCTGTCATGTCTAATGCCCTGAAGCGCGCCGCCGCTAGGCCCGCCGCCCGGTGAGCGCACGAATCAAACGTTTAGTTGTTTCCCCTACTTCACGCTCTCCCCATGGTGTGTACGGCAGATCTGTCTCACCCGCTATCACCTTGGCAAGTTCATTTATTGCAACTGACGCCTCACACTCAGGTTCGTACACCACAACCGGTATGCCTTCTCTTTCCGCCTCTTGAACTTTGGGATCTTCTGGGATATCCGCAAGCACCGGTACCGAACCTAGCGCGCGGCCCATGAACTGCTCCACTTCGTCCACAGAAAGATCCGCCGCTTTACCTGTGCGGTTGACGACCAATCCTCGCGTCCAGGAACCAAGGATGTTAGCAATTCGAATTGTTTTGTAAACGTCAACTAAACTCGCATATGTTGGATTACAGACCGAAAGCATCTCGCGGGCGGCGGCAATCGAAATTAGTGTAGTGTCGGCCATACCAGCGGGCGCATCTATCAGCAGGAATTCGGTTTCCCGCAACATTTCCTTAATGACCTCCTCGACGCGCTCGCGCTTCACCTTCGAAAGAGCATCGTGAGCATCCTCGAAACGGAAGCCACATGGAATGACTTTTATCCCATAGTTGGTGTGGAGCGCTTCATTTACATCAACCTTGCCCAAAAGAACGTCGAAAAAGTTTGTTTCGCATTTCGTAAGACCCATCACTATGCCTAAATTAGCCATCGCGAGGTCACCGTCTAGTATAATGACTTTTTTGCCGAGAGCCCCAAGCGCCACGCCGAGGTTCGCCGTGATGGCGGTCTTCCCGGTTCCTCCCTTCCCAGACGTTATTGATATCGAACGAGGTTTAACCCGCAAAACCCCAACCTCCAACTTTATTGACGGCGCGTGCTTAAAAACTTGGTATCATGCACACTTGAAAATCCCCCGAGCTAAAGAACTTGAGAGGGTCGCGCGAGCCTCGCGTCAGGATGTTTCTCGAAGTACTCCCGAACCGGCGCAAGCGCCTTTACAAGCGCCTCCGCGACCGCTGCTTTCAGGTCGGCCGGATGTAGTTTCCCGGCCGCGTAAAGTTTCCTTAGTTCATCTGCGTTGATTAGTTCAAGCGGCCCCCCGTAACGTGCTGGCCTCTTGGTCTCTAGTTTACCGAGGGACGGCAACACGATGTGCTCAGTATACTCGATGATTGGGTTATCCTTCGTTTGCTTCGGCGGGCAAAACGTCTTCTCTATCTTCTGTTTTATCGTTGATGGTTCGTCATCGATTGCGATAAAATTGCCTTTGCTCGACGACATCTTGGCCGCGCCATCCGTCCCGTGCAAAAGCGGGACGTGAACGCAAACTGGTTTTTGGTGGCCTAGCGCTGGTAGCTTCTCCCGCGCGACCATGTGTACCTTGCGCTGATCATTGCCGCCAACAGCCACATCTACTTTCAAGTACGCCATGTCCACGGCCTGCATAATAGGATAAAGCACCTGTGCTACGTCTGGGTCCTCCAACCGCTTTGCTATCTCGGTCATGGATCGCCGGGCCCGAAGCAACGTGGTATCCGCAGCCACTCGAAGCACATCCATCATGAACCTTGGCTTGAGCTGAAAATCTGAACCCAGTAGAAACTCCGTACGCTTTGGGTCGAGCCCGAGAGCAATGAAACAGTGTTTGTTGTATTCCGCCACCAGTCTGATCTCCTCAAGAGTCCCTTTATGATTTAGATATGCGTGGAGGTCTGCAAGCAAAACAACGGGCTTCGCCCCTGCTGCTTGCAGGTCTATAAGCTTCCGAATCGTTAAAAGATGGCCAAAATGAATTTTGCCTGATGGCTCGTACCCACAATAAGCGACGAACTTTTCGTGTTTCAAGAGTTCCCGCAATTCTTCCTCCGTGATTATCTCTGTGGTGCAGCGAGCGACCAGATTAAACTTTTCCTCCGTCACACCACCACACGAAAAGATGGGTGTTGTTGGTAAAAGCTTTTGGCAACTGTACAAAGCGAGGATTACAGCATTTCTCCGGTTGGGGGTGCTGGTTCTTGACCCCACGCCCTTGTTTTCCACTCCAACACTTTTTTCTTCCACTGTTCGAATTGTTTAATTTTTAATTCAGATTTAAATTTGCCATCCAAAAATTCGGCTAGCCGAATAGTT
>DTYD01000097.1 GCA_012962055.1 Hadesarchaea archaeon | reverse complement strand
TCTGGCGGAAGTTGGACGTTGATGGAGAGTTGGTGAGCCAACTGGGTGTTGTGGAGAAGCGTCGGTTGATGTCCACCCACGAAACACCGCCCATCGGGCACTACGAAGTCGTACACGTAGTCATCGTATTCAATTTCCTCTATATTTTCTACCATATCCCAATCGAGTTCGGAAACGGCACCTAAAGTGCGAATTGCTCTTTCAAGCTTGTTTAACCTTGTGTCGATCTCAGCGCCAATCTCCTTCCTGAGCTGGGAAATCTTGTGTGGGGCTCTTCTGAGGATGTAATTTTGAATCGAACATGATTTAATCCCAAGTCTTGGAGCAACCGATGTTAGCGGGAAAGGCAATTCATGCGCTAATACTCTGAACTCTTTATCCGAACTCATTTCGCTGACCATCTCCTTCAATTGTTTGAGTCTGCCAAGTTGATTTGAAAATATCGTTTTGATTTTCGATACGGTTTTATTGCTGATGAAAGCTTGATGCTTGAAAATCCTGCTTCTTGTCAACACGTGGTAAAAAGTCTCATCGCCGCAGGATTTACGTCCAATAGTTTTAGTTATCGGTCCACGACCGCCGCCAAAGATTTCCCTGTAACTCTTTCTTAGAAAACTTACCAGTACAGCCGGATATCCCAGGAAGCTAGAGCTCGACAACGTTGGTGCTCGTGGAGCAATGGACTTAAATGGAAGTTTCGAGATCTTAACCCTGTCATCTCCGTCAATAACGAGCCTATGGTGCGTGTCTTTATGCAGTCCCGTGCCGTGAACGCCCAAACGGAGTAACAAGTAAGATATCTCTGTAAAAAGCCTCTCGCTCTTCGTCGACAGCTCGATCACACACCCAATTGAACCACCTCCTTCGATGTACCCGGCCAAGAAATGTTTCACGATTTCATCTGACGATCCAAGAATCACTTCGGGCACGAATTTTTCCCGAGAAGTACATTTTGTGAGATCACCGAGGAACCGCAACGCTTGTTTTCTCAAAACGATGCGATATACCGTTCGCTCGTGCCGTTCGTCCTTATGTATGGTCGGTGGAGGACCAAATTTCTTAGTGAGATATGATTTGATCCACGCTAAGACCTTCTCGTTAGTTGTGAAAATTTCCGGCCCGCTACCCCCTGCTACGTAAAGCCCCGAGAAATAAGCATCGTCTAAGCTTAATTTAGGACTAGTGGCAGGGGTATGAGTTATTTTCGGTGGGACCGCCATTGGCGCTCCAGCTCTAAGCTTGGTAGCTTTAACCCATTTCAGACCATCCTCTGTCAGCGTGAGCAATCGATGTTTTCCGGTGAGTTTGATGACCCTGCCGCGTTTAGTCTTCAGCTGTAGAAGTCGTTTGACCCTCTCTCTGTAAATGTAAGGCGCATCGCTTGGTCGCAATCTTCCGTCGATAAGAGATAGTACTTTTACGTTCGGCGTTGAAACAACTGTACCTTCCTCAAATGGTCGCTCACCTGAGATTTGCCGGTAGTGCTCATATGTGTCCTCGATTGATAATATGTGTGGAGTTTCATCATTGAGATAATACACCGGTGTATCACGGGACACACACTTTCCAGACCCGAACTCACCAAAAACTTCCGTGACGGCCTGTGTCTCAACACCTCCCCCTAACAAATCGTCAAGTTGTGTGCTGCCTGTTGTTATCAACCCAACCTTTTTCCTCCGTTCGAGCACTTTGTCAGCAGTTACAAAAAGACCGATCTCAGCAGCTTCTCTTGCGGCGGCAATTATTTTTTTGGCCTGCGTTTCACCTATTTCAGCAACTTCGCGAAGCTCAGCAACTGTGGCTACAGCAAGCGATTCAACGGTGCGGTAACCAGCCTCACAAAGTTTTCTAGCGGTGGCTTCCCCGACCCCAGGGAGGGATTCGAGTGTCGGCTTGATTTCCTCTGCCAAATTATGCCTCCATTATTGATTTTTCACGTTCCCTCTTTTAACTTTTCAACCATCAATTTTACTTCCTGTTTTGGGTCTGCAACCTGCGCCTCAAGGCCCCTAAGTTCGAGTTGGTTGAAATATTTGTCCTGCTTCACCGTACCAGTAATCACCAACTCCCTACCGATCAATCCCAACTTGTCATAAAATTTGGCTAAATCAGGTGTACCTTTGAACGACTCAAAAATATGGTGTGCGCTCATGCCCAGCAGATTCTCCGCCACCTTGCCAAACAAAACGACTCGAATGTTGTCGGTGCCATCATCCAACAAAAAACTAATCACCGCACGATGTTCTGGTGTAACAACTTTTCCACACTCTCCACAAAATAGGCTCGTATCAACACTTCCCAAGCTTCTCCCACAGCTTGAACATGTGTCAAATATCGGACGACGGTGAAAAACCTGCACGATAGTCCCCCGCACCTGCACACGGGTGCCTTCCTTTTCAATTTCGGATATTTTGTACCGTTTCACTTCTGGCGCTGTTGCCTTTATCCTGCTCGCCGAAGGAACTTCCTCTCCTTTTGGATTGATCTCGAGATGTCCGTTTACACCCAGATGCAATTCTGGTTGTCCAAACAACCCTAGTGTGCTGTAGCAGTCGATCAACCTGACGACATCGTCGACCTTTATATCGTGGACCTTCTCGGCTTGTTCATGCCAGAGGGATACCTTTGTGGTGCCGGTCTGGTCGCCAATGGTGATGGATGCTACTTTTCCCTTTTTACCATCCGAACGTGTAAATTCATGCGGCTTCGTGGTCTCTATCACTCTCCCCACGACTTCGAGGGCGTCTATATTCGATTCTAGCTCTCCTATTTTTACAAGGCTGGGCTTTGGTTCCCCGATACTCACCCCAGGTGGGTTGACATCAACGCTAGTTGCCCCACCGACATGCACCTCGGTTTTACCGCCAAGACCTGTGCGGGTGTAAGCATTTCGTAAAAGCACTATATCGTTCGGCTGAAGTTTCTGAGCCAAATCCGCAGCTGCCCCCCAGAACGAGGTCCGGATACCACCTGTGTCATCAGCTAAGATTACGCTAGCAACTTTACCGGTAGACCCATCTGCCCGCTTGAACTCGTGTAACGGAAGTTTCCGCCTGACTTTCGCCGCTAGATCCAGCGTGGGCATGTCAGCTTCAATTTCATTTAACTTCAGGGGACGCTCAGGAACTTCCGGTAAGTTGGTTCCTTCATGAGGACAAGGAACCAGTCGACCGCGAGAACCGAGGCTCAATTCGACACGGCCTCCGAGTCCAGCCCGAACCATAGCATTTTCGAGTTTTACCACATCTCCGCGTTTCAGAGTTTCCGCTGCTTCCGCCCACTCATCCCAAAGCGACACCCGTACTTTCCCCGTAGGATCTGCAAGCATCAAAGTCGAAACTTTACCTATCGTCTTGTCGGGGCGCTCAAAAACTCTGCAACTACTCACTGCTACGACCTTGCCCAAAATATCCACCTCTACCATTTCTCGCTTTAAATCGGTTATCCTCACCACGATGTCCGTCAATGCAGGGAGCTCTGCTGTGCGTGGGTCATCGGGGTTGACCACAACCGTGCCCCTCGTCCCGATACCGAGCTCGGGCAGTTTATCTAAACCTTCGCGAACGTACGCATTTTGAATCCGAATAACATCTCCCTTTTGTATTTTTCCATCCTTAATTAGCGAAGTTTTGTCGTTCCACAGTGTAAGTCTAATACGTCCTGTCCCATCCTGTAAGAGTAAACTACCCACCTGCCCTGTGGTTCCACTTGAGCGCTGAAATTCTCGAGGTCCGTGAACTCGTACAACCCGTGCCAAGATATCGACTTTCGACATCCCGGGGATCAAGTCCCCGATGTGTAGGGTTCGAATCTCAGGTTCTTTGCGCTCAAAAACTATCCCCAGTTCGCGTGCGATGATATTCGCGGCCCCTTCCATGGTTATAACCCCCCCCAGCTCCTTTTGCTTGTTGTGGATGCGAGCCATTAGTTCATCACGAGTGATGTTAGAATCCGACAAAATTTTCTTTACCATCTGGTCAAAATCCAGTTCCATGTCCAGCCCCAAGATAATTTTAGGTCTAACACTAAAAAGATTTTGAGCGGTGATTGGACATTTGACCTAGCTTATGTAATCAAGAATTTTTGTTAGGTCCTTTTTATCTACCACGACATTAGCGACCTCTTTCACTATCGGCTGAGCATTAAACGCCACCCTTAAACTAGCGTATCTGAAAAGCTTCATATCATTGGCCCCGTCGACCACGGCTATTACATCATCTTTTTTCACCTTCATCTTCACTAACAATTCTTCGAGACCCGTGACTCGATCGCTCATGACCGCTAACGACCCTAGGCCGGCGAGCTCGCCGTCATTGAAGACGAGTTTGTTTGAGAAAAGGTAGTCAAGTTTTAACTCTTTTTTGACTTTTTCCGCGAAGATGGCGAAACCGCCCGTCACGCCAATAAGTACGTAACCTCTTCGCTTTAGCTCATGACAAACTTCTCGTGCACCTTTCATGTAGGGCATCGAATTCGCTACTTCTAAAGCTGTTTCATGCTTAACGCCCTTTAGAGTTTCTATTCGCTGGTGCAGCCCATCTTCCCATTTGATTTCGCCCCGAAGACCCTGAAGTGTGATCTCATGAACAAGCTTTGATTTATGAACACGTTCTGCGAGCAGGGGTAAAAACTCAGCATCGAGAAGTACGCTTTCGATGTCAAAAATTGCGACTTTTTTAGTCAGTTTTATCCCTCCTCTTACCAATACGTTCCTTCCTTTTAACTCTAGCGGCGAAGTTTTGATTCTGTTCCAGACTCGGGAGATAAACTATGATGAAAATTTTTGCGCTCAGCGTTA
>DTYD01000096.1 GCA_012962055.1 Hadesarchaea archaeon | reverse complement strand
TCCAAGTGTGACATCAGAAGCATTGTAGTAGACATTAAGTTCTTCCATGGTTACATATGAAATGAACTCAACATTATTTAACGCCAAATCTTTTGCAAGTTTCCTGAACACGGTACCTGCGCACACATATTTGAGCTTGAATTTCTTCACAAGAAATTTTGCGGCCGTTGTCTTGCCGGCCCCGTGTAAGCCACTTATCGCCACGACCACCACGTTTTCACGCCCTAGCAGTTTCTTTGATGAACTGGCGGGTACAGGCCAGGCACAAGTAACCACCAAATGGACGGTTCGGCATCCGGGAACTGCGGGGAATAGACCGTAGCTCGTTTGCCCTCATCCACGGAACACCGCCTAGCGGACGGCCGCATGAGGCACACCTAGCCGCATTCGCACGTTTCTCCCTGTAATGGCTCACGGCTCGTCTCCCCGGTGTTCTGACTAACCACTGTTTGTAGCTTTTGGACCTGTACCTCCTCGCCGGCATTTCAGTCCCCAATCAAAACTTTTCTAAATATTTGAGAGAATCCCATGTAGGATATAAAGTACCACCATCCCACTCCAAAAGCGACTAACCGTCCAAAAATTGGTAGATCTATATTAAAAGGCAACCAAGCGACGACCCATCCGCTGTATACGTTGAGCAGAATTATCCAGAGGAGCATGAGGGGGACAAGATAAATGATGGTTGGTTTCAACGTCTGCTTGAACATCTGCCCCTGAAGTTTGACGATTTCACCTTGGCGTTGTTGGATTTTGTGGAGCTGTTTCATGTCTCTTTTGGTTCTAGCCTCACGGAGCTCCTTTTGGAACTCAGCTATCTTGGCCTTGCTCTCCCTCACCAAGCCCCAGTTCACCAAATGTTTGTTGAGCAGCGTCACCAGCAGGGAGACTATAACTGCGATGGCGAGAATGATGAACAGCGAGTATGCGTAGAGCGGGGGCAAAGAAACGCCAATTAGGTCCGCGGCCTGCAGTATATCGGTCTTTAGGGCAAAAATTCCGCTTTCAGTGGGTTCCTGTGCCAGAGAGGTGAAAGCCTGTTCGATTTTCGAATCGAGTGAGTTATCGTTATTCTCTATGTCGGGACTGAGATTTGACTGATAAATTGTAGATGCGTCAGAAATAAGCGCGGAGGCATCGTCAACGTCTCCTTGTCTGAGGGAAGTAATTGACGTGTCTAGCTTGTTTATCAATACCGTTAAGTTTGTCTGATAATTTTCCTCCTGGGCCCGCACACTTCCAGGGCCAAGGATCGACAAAGAAAGCATGGCAACGACGAGTAGAACCATCATCTTTTTTTGCATAGAGTCACCTCAATATACCAATCATCTCACTCACGGCTTCGTTTAATCCTTTGTCCTTGTTCTTGATTATCTTCACGGCGGCCCCGGAAAAGGCAGCGTAGGCAGCGGCAGTAGCCCGGTTCATCAGTTGGTGCTCCTCTATCTCCCGGGTGACTTCTTTGTCTCTCCTTCTGCTTGCGTCTCTGGCACGACGTCCAGCGATCTCTTCCGGCTTTGCTTCGATTATGACGATGGATTCTGGTCTGAGTTCCTCCAGCACCCAGCGCGGCAGGCCCGGATAGTATCCTTCTGGTTTTTTGACAAGGCAGTGGGTGTCAACGATGACAGGCCCCCATTTTGATGCACGGGCGATACGTTTCGCTGCTTCGCGTTGGATTTCGCGATATCTGTCTGCCGGGACTTTTCGCATGTCGTCACGGTCGCGTATCCTTTCTCGTTCGCGCATGAGTTCCAGCATGACATCACCGTAATTCAAGACGCTGTAGATTACTTTCTGCGCCTTTAGTTGTGCGAGCGCCTTCTCCAGGACTGTGGTCTTCCCGGAACCCGGCACCCCGGTCACGACAACTATCTTATTCACCAAAGAACCTCCTCACCGCGGGAAACATCTCCGCTACCCGTTCTCTTGCTATCTCTTCGTACAGGCGGTAAATAATACCAACTGTAAGCAGGATGCCAGTTCCGGTGCCCAACGCGCCTAAGATGTCAGCCCCCGCCGATATCAGCCCCACGAACATGCCACCCATTATGGCTGCAGCGATGATGTACCTGCGTAGAACCCACTCCATCACTCGTATGTCGCGACGGAAGCCTGGGATGAGCATACCCGATCGGTCGAGTTGCCGTGCTATCTCGCGGGGCCCCATGCCCGTCAGGTTCACCCAAAGCAGAGAGAAACCCATACTCACAAAGACAAGAATTATTGTGTACACGACGGCCTGGATTGGATCAGCCGCCACAGTACTAAGCCCGTTCGGGGGGGTGGTATAGTAAGAAAGCCATTCGGTGTTGAGGACCGCCGCCAGCATCCTAAAATTCGCGAAAACCGTCATGGCAAGGATCACGGGTATATTTGATGTATAAAGAAATCTGATCGGGTACCGTCCCCTCACCCCCCCGAACCTACCATAGGCGAGAGGAATTTCAATCCTCATACTTTCTGCGTAAACCACCACCAAAAACACCAGTGTGGTCGCCACTACGCCCATCATGTTAGGTAATCCGGGTCTGAAGAATGCGTCCGCAATGCTCTCCCCCCCCAACATAGAACCGATAAAATTCGGAATGGCCCCAGTCATGGGGTTCACCGCCTGCCAGAGTACGGTCATCGCAACACCGCCGGCGATGAATAGACTTACACCGCTTCCAAACCCATATTTTGAGACAAGCTCGTCCAAGTAGATCACCACGACCACCCCCAAAGCAAGTTGCACGAGGATGAAGATTCCAGCAGGGTCCCCAAGCCCAACACCGTAACGCCCGCTCAGTACAAACATGGCGCCCTGAAAGAACCCCATCCCGATAGCCAAAAGTTTCTGAACTCCGGTGAACAGGGCACGGTCTTCATGGTTGGTAAGATTCAGCCCTATAATTTTGCTCCCAACTAACAACTGCATAATAATACCGGCGGTGACGATGGGACCTATCCCCAGCTCCATCAGGGTCCCCGCGTGGCTGGCCAGCACGAACCTCAGCTGCCCGAAAAAATCCGAAACTTCTTGACCCTGGGGGATTCCGTAAAGCGGGATTTGCGTCATCACGAAGAAGACGATTAGGACTATCCCGGTCCACATGAATTTTTCTTTAAAAGTAACGCGTCGCTTGGGAACAGCGACTTCCGGCATCCTGTTGATGACAGGTTCGAGCGCGTAGAGTTTTGATTTTGGCCCCTCCATCGGCTCCATCGTTTTCACCTAGAAACGGCCGCGCCACCGGCTTGCTCGAGCTTTCGCTTGGCAGACCCGACAAATTTTTTGGCTATTACTTCAAGAGGATGCGTGACCCGTCCGCCACCCAGCACCTCGTCGAAGCCCAATTTACCGACATCGATGATCAATTTTTCTCCTTCTTGTTTTGCGGCACCGAGCCGCAGGAGTTCCTCCAAACGTTCATCGAGTTCTCCGACATTGATCGCCTTAATCTCCTTTTGAACGGCGGCCGGACGCTTAAAACCATGTTTTCCGAAATAACCGGGCATGTACTTGAGGATGTACGACCATTTTTGTTTGTGACCTCCACTCAATCCTGTCCCGCCCCTTTCTCCACTACCGCGCCCCCGTTTGACACATCCTCTTCCATGTGTCCGCGTGCCTCGCTGGGTCCTTACTTTTTTCCGCTTTCGCACTACCATGCTTTCACCTAGGCCATTCTCATAATCAATTCGTTTATCTGTTCCCCCCGGTAGCCAAGATCGCCAAAATCATTGACCGGGCGTTTTGTCGATTTGTATCCTTTCCGCGGGGGGCGAAGCCTGAAGATTTTTTTCAGACTTGGGATTACTTCAAATCCCACATCCCCCGTGCATGTAGCGGCGGCCAGTTCCTTGATGGTCGAAAACTTTGTTTGAGATTTCACAAAATCATCAGTTAGACGTTTATTTCCGTGCAGCCTCCCACGTTTTCGCAGCAAGTGCTCGAGCGTTTCGGGTTTTATCTCTCCCCAAGTTATGTAATCCTTAGCCACCTGAAGCATGCCCATGGTTGAGGAATCGTCATCGACCACAACACAATGGTTAGCACGCGTCAGGTGGAGAAGATTTAACGTTTTTTTCGTCGTTTCGCGCACATTGATGCCACTCCGGATTCTAATTACAGCCAGTTTACCCATCTGTCTCACCAGCCTTTCCGATGTGGACGTGTTCCCTAAATTGTTCGCGCAGGGCCACTTTTGTAGCCTGTTTAAGAGCGTCCATCGTGGCAAAGGCGAAATTTAGGGTTGTCCGCGTTTGCCCCTCCGAGCGGGTCCAAGCGTCCTCGATTCCAGCCATACGAAGAATTATTTTTGGAACTTCGGCCGCGGCTAGACCCAGCCCACGAGGTGCGGGTTTCACAATCACCTTTGCACTACCACTTTTTCCGGTTACTTTAAATGGCACCGAGTGTGGACGGCCACAACCACATTCCCAGCTTCCGCACCCCCTGACGACTTCAACCACATTCAGTTTTGCGTTGTTTACAGCTTTCCTGATTGAGGACCTTATTTCTCGTGTACTTCCGTGTCCTACTCCAATTATTCCATCTCGGTTTCCAACAACGGCCACAACTTTATATTTAACTCGTCGTCCCGATTTGTGCATTCGCTGGACTAGGGTTACCCCCAATATGTCCTCTTCTAAATCCGGCACGAGCTTATCGACAATTTCGACCTCCTTTATGGGCTTTCCCGCCCGCAGGATTTGGGAAATACTGGTTATCTGCCCTTTTTTAACAGCTCGACCAACGCTCGTGCGCGGCCCCCATAGGTCAATGTTAAACTCCTTTTTTGGTCTCGCCATTTTTCTCACATTATCAACTGAATTGTGTAATTATTGCTTGTTTAACTGCATTAAAATGCACGGACATTTGTTCCGGTGGAATTCCACGTGCGAGATAACTTGAGAACTTAGCTTGATAGGCTTTTGGGTCCTCTTTCTTCAATTTATCAGCGTACTGGGAGATGTGTTTTCCGGTAATTCGGTCCTCTTTAGGCAGAATTCTGCCATCATGCGGTATATTCAAGCCGGCATCAATAGCTCCCCTGAGGACCGCAAAAACTTTGGCCTGGGGGGCGACGTCATACGTTCCAATATCTAGCGTGCACCCTCCCGCACCTGCTTTTACCGCGCGATAGCCACAGAGCAAGCCGACCAGATAACTCGCCGGGACGTTTGAGCCGGAAGCCTTCCATCCAAATTTCTCCAGCTGCTTTGAGTGCGCTGAGGCCAAGACGGTATCGCCAGTGGGAGCAACCTGCACAACTTGCGCAGTGACATGTTTGAGGGAGATTCGTGTCACCAAACGTGGTTTCCCGGACCTTAACAAATTAAGTCTTTGTCGGTAGTCGGTCCTGCCCTCTCGCTTCCTCCTGGATTGAACCTTGTAACGAGGCCCCATTTTTGGCATTTCTACCCCTTCAATATCCCTTTTTCTTTGAGGTGGGTTTCAAGATGAGCTTTACTTTTAAAAACTCCACCCTTGACCATACGGTAGAGCTGGCGGTACTCCCGAGGTCTAATTAACCCTTCTTTTTTCAATTCCCGTAATCTTGAGCGTAATGGGCGAACGGTTTGAATCCACTTGGATTTTTTCCGAAATTTTGCATGTTTTGCACCTTTCCTGCTTCCTGGACCTTTCCGTCTGCCCATCTTTCGTTTGAGGGATAATTTCCTGCTCCTGCCGCGACTCGACCCACGTTTTGGTTTTGCGCGGATGGCCCCCGCCTTGATTAAGCGTCTAATGTCTTCGCGCGTTATCGCTGTGGAAATGTCTTCAGCGCGGTTCGGGTCCATCCAAATCCTGTTTACTCCCGCTTTGAGGATTTTAGCTGCCAGTCTCCTCTTTTCGCTCAGTTCCACGTTTTTTCACCCCTGGGTTGAGTACTTTGATTTTCAGATCTTTTGCTTTAGCCATAATTTGTTCCCGCGTCTTTTTTCCAACTTTTGAGGATATCCGAACCGCCCGCCCGCTTGGGTCGACGTCCTCTAGATCTCGCGGGTTGTTGACCAGCACTTCCACTAGGCCTGAAGGATGAACATGGCGGGTAGCTCGGGATGACCTATACCCGATTGATACGACTGCGGGTTTCCCGCTCATACCGAGACGCATCTTGCTATCCCTCCCCCTGGGTTTGCGCCATTTCTCGCTCAATTTTTTGAATCTAAACCATTCCTGCCGCCTGAATTTTAATGACTTTTTTTTCGTCATTTCTTTCACCCTCGTTCTGTGATGTAACAACCATCTTGAAAGGTCCTCAAGTCGCGATACTTGACGTATGTGGCCTGTTCAATGTTGAAAGCCGTTTGCCCGACATTTTCCTTGTTTATCCCTTTAACAATAATCTCGTCTCCTTTGGTCTCGACATTGGCATCTCCGACGATTTTTGCCACACGGGGCGCCCGTTCTCCAATAAAATTTTGTATTATGACGCGTTTGTCGTCGATCTTGATGGTGATCGGGAAATGAGAATACACAACCTTCAATTTATAAGTGAAACCGTCGGTAACTCCTTTGAACATGTTCTGTAAATGAGATACGACAGTTCTGGCAGCAGCTTTGTTTCTCTGGCGTGCAGAATTCGAACTGATCCAGATCTTCCGTCCCTCCACCCCCATATCTATCTCTTGAAAGTCGAATGTTCGCGTGAGCTTGCCCTTTGGTCCACTAACCTCGATGGTTTTGCCTGCAAGCTTTAGCTCCACGCCTTCAGGCACTTCGAGCTCTTCTTTAATTACCGGCCTCATCTTCAGCGAACTCCGTACGTGCTCCGTCTATCCTCAGCTTTCCTTAATAAAAAGTGTGATGAAAAGTTTAGCTCAATAAATATAAGCTAAAAGTCGACCGCCAAGTCCCAGTTCCATAGCTTTTTTATGTGTTATTACCCCTTGGGGGGTCGAAACCACGAGTATGCCAAAACCCGCCGCTGGTAAGTACCGCTTTTCCCACTGTTCGTATTCGTCGTGTTTAGTGGAATGCCTAGGTTTTATCACCCCGCATCTGTTTATCTTTCCCTTGAGCGTCACTTTAAACCCGCCCGCTTTCCCGTTTCCGATGAACTCGAATTTTTTGATGAAGTCCTCTTCTTGCATGATTTGCAGAACTTTATTAATTAGTTTGGAGGCAGGGACAAGGTCAACTTCCCGTTTTCTCGCTCGCTCGTGGTTCTGGATTTTAGAAAGTGCGTTGGCAAGTGGATCAAGCAACATTGTTCACACCTAACTATATTTTTTGAATCCCATTTTAGGAGCAAGTTCCCGGAAACACCGCCTGCACAACTTCAGCCCGTGTTGTTGGTAAACGAATTTGTATCTACCACAGTGCATACATCTGTGTGCGCCCTTCCCAAATTTTGTCTTTGGCATTAGATCACCTGGACTCCAAATTTTTCGGTTACAAAATTTATTGCTTCTTCTTTGGTAATTAGATGGGTGGTTGAGATGGGGCGAGCCAACCGCCGTCTTCGTTTTATTCTGTAACCGGGTCTCGCTAGTGTGACACACACGTCCATTCCGAACACGCCCAGTTCGGGGTCGTAAGAGATGCCTGGAATATCTATGTGCTCCTTGATCCCGAAAGCGAAGTTACCATTGTTGTCGAATGAGTCCTTTTTCAAATGTCGCTCCACACCGTCAAGTAACCTTTTCAAGGTTTCAATCGCTCGCTCGCCACGTAAAGTGACCATGCAGCCCAGAGGATTTCCACGTTTTACTCCCCATTCCCTCACGGATTTTTTTGCAAAAGTTCGCATCGGTTTTTGTCCGGCGATATCCTTAAGAACATTTTCAGCTTTGGCGAGCTTGTCTCCCCCCTCACCGGTACCTATGTTTAGGACTACTTTCTCTATTCGAATTTCACGCATGGGGTTCATGGGTTCACACCTGGTAATGAGATAGAAGGTTTCCCCCTGCCCACAATGAACACGTAATGCTCTGGGGCTTGAAACTTCTCTCCGTTACCTTTCAAAGTTACAATGTTCGGCTGGGAGCCTGTAATCAACTTGATTTCGGAAATTCTGCCAGCTTTGTTGACATTGCTTCCACCCGTCACCAGAGCGATGGTGCCTACCTCGAACGGAAGGCGCTCCAATACCCTTAACTCAGGCAACGCCAATTTTGCGACATCGCCAGGCTTGAACTCGTCTAGATCCCCAAGAATGGTTTTCCCGTCATGAAACGTTATGTGCACTTTTTTTCCCCGGACGATTCGTTTGTGCGTCACTCTACACAGTTTTATTGATGTCTCTGCCGGATTTATCTCGCTTAGAGTTAGGTGTCCCCTGTGGTCCAGAAGCACGCGATAACTGCGATTAAGCGCCGTAAGTCGTACGACATCCATAAAGCCGATAGGGAAGCTCGGGTCCCGCCTAGTTTTTCCGTCCACCACAATATTTCCATCAGTGACGACACGGTCAACTTCTCTGGCAGTGCGTCCCACAGATAAATAATCGCGAAGAGCGATGCGGAGTGGAACAGAGTTTTTGCTCGGGTGCCCCCCCGCCGCTGGTTTCATGGCCCACACGTAAGATTTTCTAGGTAGCTTGAGCCTCCGGGGTATGGCATATCGCTTCAGATGTCTGCTTCCACCTTTCTTAGCCACCCGTAGACCTCCTCTCAAGAATGCGTGCACGTTCTCTGTCTTCAGCTAACCTCAACAACAAAACATTTGAAGGCCGGATCATCTCTGTAATCTGTGTTCCATCAGCTTTTGCCACAGACGTCCCCTCCACCTGAATTACACCCTGTTTTGTGTTAACTTCCACAACATCGCCTTCAAGTTTTTTAAAGTCACCACTTAACACCCTCACACGGTCACCTTTCCGGACCGGGAGACTGCGTGTTTTGTATTTTTCTCTGAGTTCTCGGCTGAGCGGAGCTGAAAGAAGCTTATGGCGAGTGTGCAGGGAGACGGAATATAGCGCTAAACGTTGTTTGCGAGGTTGTTTGGATACCATAACTTACACCACACTCGAAGCTGTTCCAGCAACTCTGGGCCACCTTTCTGCAGCCTCTCTTGCCATGGGACCTTTTATCTCGGAGCCTCGCGGCACGGCTTCGGGCGTGATAAGTACAGCCGCGTTGTCTTCAAATTTTATGCGCATGCCATCTACGCGACGGTACTCCTTGGTCTGTCGGATGATAACAGCTTGTACTAATTGCGCTCGAAGCTCAGGTGTACCCTTCTTTACAGATGCGATTATCCTGTCACCAACACCGGCACAAGCCATTCGCGCTCGTCTCCCCTTGTAACCCATTACACTCACAATTTGAAGTTCCCTGGCTCCGGTGTTATCAGCACAATTGAGTCGTGCATTTATCGGCAACGTTCTTACTGGTGTCACAGCAGAAACACCCATAGCTGCACCGGCGCCTTTCTTCCCCATTTCTATCCCTCCAGCTTTTGCACAACGACAAACGCTTTCGTCTTGCTCAGCCGCCGGCACTCCATAAACTTAATCCTGTCCCCCGTCTTTGCCGCTATGCAGGGTGGATTGTGAGCGTGAAATCTAGAGGTGCGGCGTTCGTACCTTTCGTACTTTGGTACTTTTTGCATGCGTTCAAGTTCCACGGTTACAGTTTTAGCCATTTTGTGGCTCACGACCACACCTTCGAACACCCGACCCCGAACCGACAACTTGCCGTGGAACGGGCACTTCTCGTCTGAACATTTCTCCTTGGGGGGTTTTGTCTTCATGCCAACCATGGCCTCACCGTTTTCGTCTGACCCGTTCTTCGGGCCGCCCAACCAGTTTTTTGCCATTCACATGCACTTTCTCTCCATTTGGTAGCGTCACAAGGAATGTTGAAGTATACTTTGAAATTTTTTTGATTTTCCCCTCCTGTTCCATTACCAGCATGTTGCGCGTTTCATCCACAATTTTTCCAGAGGTTCCGAGCAAGGTGGAATCCGAACTGTTTACAATTTTTGCCTCGAGCCCAATAAGCTCGTCCTGAAGCAGGCTTCGCTTTGTCACGGCCATTTTTGTCACCTTATCTCACATCTATCATATCTTGGGAGAACCCCATCCCGACAAGCACTTTCTTTACGCGTGTCTTGTGGTCACCTTGGAGTTCAACGCGCCCCTCTTTTGAGGTTCCACCGCACGCGAGTTTAGATTTGAGGTCTTTTGTGAGTTCTTTTAGGTTTACTTGTTTTTCGTCCAGCCCTTCTATGATAGTCACGACTTTCCCGAACTTCCGTTTCATAGAGTATACACTTATTCGTTGTTGTTCGCGTGAGATCTCTTGACAGACGCAGAGCTCCTTTGGTAAACCACAAACTTTACATACCTCTTGCGCGCTCATGCACCTCCTTTTGTTTTTCTTTCGTTATCGTGAGTATTCTCGCTATGGCACGTTTAAGCTCCTTGATTCGTGCCGGGTTCTCGAGCGAACCACCTGCAGCGGCTGTTGCACGCGCTCGTGCTAACTCTGCACGAAGTTCTTTGAGTTTTTCAACTATTTCTTCTCTACTCATTCCCCTGATTTCGTTACCCTTCAGTATCGCCACTTTTTCTCTCCCCTTCTTGCGTTTGTTTTTCAGCCTCTTTAGAGTCTTCATTGGTTGCGTCGACGGTAACAACCGCTTCGACTGGTTTGGTCTCTTTAACCTTAATTTCATCCGGAAGCGGCGCGTCTGGAGGCATTATATCTACCTTGACACCGGCGATTCCGGGTTTCAGTTTGGCTTCAGCATAGCCACGACTCACGAGCTTCTCGGCCGGTTCACCAGCCTTGCTGATGTAACCTTTATAAAATCGTTCGCTTCTTGAGCGCTCTCCAGCGATTCTTCCTGAAATGGTCACCTCAACGCCTCGTGCGCCGGCCTCCATTATTCTTCGGGTCATGATGTGGCCGATCCGTCTCGCGCTTAACCCACGCTCAAGGGCGAAGGCGATGCGTTTTGCCATTATCGGACCGGAAAGCTCGGATCTCGGAATTTCTATTACCTCGATTTGGGGGTTTTCCAGCCCAAACTTCTTTTCAAGTTCTTCGGTGAGCAGTTTGATGCTCCTCCCCTTGCGCCCTATTACCATACCAGGCCTGTCTACATAGAGAGCCACACGGGTGCCAGTGGGGACACGTTTTACATCCACACCGCCGTAACCAGCTTGGCCCAATTCTCGTACGAGGAAAGTCTCAAGTTCGACACGTTTCAGTCCCCGCTTTATAAAAGTACGCTCCACGGGCATCAGGAGACCTCCTTCAGGATTATTTCAACGTTGGTAAGCGGCTTGTTATGCGGCGTCGCCCGTCCAAAAGCTCGTGGGAGGATCCCAGGAATGGTAATGCCTTTGTAAGCGCTCGCATGTACTATCTTAAGTTTTTCGATGTCGAGCCCCCTGTAACTCGCGTTGGCTTCCGCATTTTTCAACACTTTTAAAATTTCCCTAGCGGCTTTGACAGGGTATTGTCCGCTACCACCGGCTCCTTTCCGATGGGCGAGTTTTTTTCGGTGACGCACGAAAGGAATAGCTCTTTTCTTTTTTTGGACGTCTTCTAGGTACTCCCTAGCACCACTCAGGCGCATATTGCGGATTGCCCGACAGATCTCCATCGCATGCTTTGGAGAAATTCTCATTTCCCTGCC
>DTYD01000095.1 GCA_012962055.1 Hadesarchaea archaeon | reverse complement strand
GCCTTGGCAGCCAGCATATTTCACTACAACGTGTTCAAAATTAGCGATGTCAAGAAATACCTAGTGAAAAAAAGAATCTCAACTAGACTTTAGTTCCTCGCTTGGAGAGCCTCGGATGCCTTTTTGACCATCCGTTCAAAGTGCTCTGGAGGGACGAGGTTTCCAAGACCTATTCCTGGACAATCCCTCGACACCTCAAACATGTACGTCCCATTGTACCTTTTCACCGAGAACGGGTAAAACCTACAGATGACCGGCCTGATATCGTAGATCCTACACGCTTTTCCCTCCAGGAAGACACACTTCCCGCTACGCTTCTTCATCCTGTAACGGTAGACTCCGTTAGACGCCGGAGACGCAAATGAAAGCGGCCTCAATCCCGTATGGCTGGAAATTTGTTCCACCTCCGAAGGCAGGAGAAGTATGTTCCGTCCACGATGCGATGTGTCCCCACAACACCTCGCGCACCGCTGACATTCATACCGGACGTTTTTTGGCGCGCGGAAATTCATCCTGATCATAAAATATTAACCGAGAGTCCCTTTAACCGTTTTTGTTTGAAAGATTGATAAAACTGGGAGTTATTAACCACCGCGCTGAAATTCACGTTTTTAAGTCCGAGAAAGAACTGTAAAGAGGGAGATCGGGGATGCAAGCGATAGTTTACATCCGTACCGAACCGGGCAGGGGCTTGAAACTTCTAGATGAGATCAAAAAGCTCCCAGAAGTGAGGTTTGCCGCTGCGACTACGGGAAGATTCGACATCGTGATCCGAGTTGAGATTCCCGATTTGGCGGCGCTTGGAGAATCCGTGGTCAGCAGAATCCAAGGCATCTCCGGGGTGCGGTACACCGAAACGTCCATGATAGTGGCGTAAAGAAGTACCTCGATGCGCGCTGGCGTCGCGCATGCTCTGGGTTATTGCGACGATTTATTAGTGTATCACAAAAGATTAAAGAAATACGCCACATCGAGATATATTGTGACTAAAAAGGAGGTGGTTCCGCGAATAAAAGGAAAGTTCCAGCGGTTTACGACCCACTCGCGTCCGAGCCCAAGTGGCAACGCGCGTGGGGCAAGTTGGGCATCTACCGCTTTAGGCGCGACGATCATAAAATGCCTACCTATGTGATTGATACCCCGCCGCCATATTCCTCGCAAAAGGGTGGAACCGAGCGGGGAGTTTCACATGGGTACGGCGCTTAATTGGACCTACTTCGACATCGTCGCCCGGTATAAGCGTATGCGTGGATTCAACGTATTCTTTCCCCAGGGATCCCCATGAGGATGCTCTGATGCATTTTTATGGGGCCTGCATGGGATTGCCACGGGCTTCCTACTGAAGTTCAAGTAGAAAAGCGATACGGCATCCATAAGGGCGATCTACCGGTTTCCAAGTTCCGCGAGCTGTGTGTCAAGCTCACTGAGGAGAACATAGCCCACATGCGCGAGGAGATGGACCTGATGGGGTTCTCGATGGACTGGTCGACGGAGTACCGCACGATGGATCCCGAGTACTACAAGAAGACCCAGCTCTCGTTCGTCAGGTCATACAAGAAAGGCCTGATTTACCGGGGCGAGCATCCAGTCAACTGGTGTCCACGATGCGAAACCGCCATAGCCGACGCCGAAGTTGAATACACAGACAGAGAAGCGACGCTTACATATATAAGGTTCAAACTGACGGACAAGAACGAATATCTGGTCATTGCCACCACCAGACCTGAGTATCTCCCGGCATGCGTTGTCGTCGCCGTGCACCCAGAAGACGGGCGCTATAAAAAGTACGTGGGGGGAAAGCTGGAGGTCCCCCCCTTCAACCAAGTCGTGGAGCTTATAGAGGATCGCGAGGTGGACCCGGAGTTCGGTACCGGGGTGGTGATGGTGTGCACTTTTGGTGACAAGACGGATGTGCGGTGGGTCAGACAACATAAGTTACCCGTTGTCAGGCTGATTGACGAAAGAGGACGCATAACGGAGGCCGGCGGGAAGTACGCCGGAATGACCGTGGAGGAGTGCAGAAGGGCCATCATCGACCACCTGGGGAGAGCAGGGCTGGTTGAGAAACAAGAGAGTCTGACTCAGAGCGTGGGCGCGTGCTGGCGGTGTAAGACCCCGGTGGAGATCCTGAGCAAGCCCCAGTGGTTCATGAAGGTGCTAGCTCTGAAAGAGCGGGTGATTGATGGTGCAAAACGCGTGCAGTGGGTTCCCGGGCACATGGGCACTAGGCTGGTAAATTGGGCGAGGTCCATGGACTGGGACTGGGTCGTCTCCAGACAGCGGATATTCGCTACGCCCATTCCTGCCTGGTACTGTTCGGGTTGCGGGGAACCGATCGTGGCGAACGAGGAGCAACTCCCGGTCGTTCCATCCAAGGACAAGCCACCCGTGGAGAAGTGTCCAAAGTGCAACGGAAACAAATTCGAGCCAGAACAGGATGTCTTGGATACTTGGATGGACAGCTCGATAACGATAGCGGCACACGCTGGATGGCCTGAACTCGATAGGAGACTCTTTCCCGCCGACCTTCAACCAAACGGCACCGATATCATTAGGACATGGGATTAT